>CAYNDI010000048.1:11449-12080 GCA_964395955.1 uncultured Dehalococcoidaceae bacterium | reverse complement strand
CCGGCAGCAAGGGAACCATGATATTCTCACTGGTCGGCAAGATAAATAACTCCGGCCTGGTGGAAGTCCCCATGGGCATCACCCTGAGGGAAATGATATACGACATCGGCGGGGGCATCCCCGGAGGCAAGAAATTCAAAGCGGTGCAGACCGGCGGTCCCTCCGGCGGCTGCATCCCGGAGGAGTTTCTGGATACGCCGGTTGATTTCGATGAACTGACCAAACTGGGGTCGATGATGGGCTCCGGCGGGATGATAGTAATGGACGAGGACAACTGCATGGTTGATGTCGCCCGGTACTTCATCGAGTTCCTGAAAGGTGAATCCTGCGGCAAGTGCGTGCCCTGTCGGGAAGGACTGGCCAAGATGAGTGACATCCTTAACAGGATTACCCATGGCGATGGCAAACCGGAAGACCTGGATGCCATGGCCGACCTGGGTGAAATACTCAGCGATGGCGCTCTCTGCGCCCTGGGACGCTCGGCGGCCAATCCCGTGCTGTCCACACTCAAGTACTTCAAAGACGAATACCTGGCACACATCAACGATAAAAAATGTCCGGCCGGCGTTTGTCGGGAACTAATAGAGTACAGTATTGACACCGATAAATGTACGGGCTGCGGTGCCTGCGC
>CAYNDI010000048.1:0-11439 GCA_964395955.1 uncultured Dehalococcoidaceae bacterium | reverse complement strand
GGGCCTGCTACGACTCCTGCAAGTTCGATGCTGTAATAAAAGGTTAGAAGGAGAATACAATGACCAAATACTGGATTAGCAGCGAAACAACAGTCGATATAGAGGATGTCGAAGATAGCAATGTCGTTCACTTCTCTGTCGATGATAAAAATGTCGTCGTGTCGAGCGGACAGACCCTATACGAGGCCCTGCAACACCAGAAGGGAATCGGCAATATTCCGGCTCTATGTTACCATCCGTCGGTCCGACCCTACGGCGCCTGCCGTCTCTGTACCGTCGAGGTAAGTGAAGACGAAGGCAAGAGTTTTAAATTCGTAGCCTCCTGCCTGTATCCGGTCACAGAAGGCATCATCGTGAAAACAAATACTGAGAGGGTGAGAAAACTGCGTAAGGGTATTCTGGAGCTTCTGCTGGCGAGATGTCCCAATACCCAGATAATACAGGAGCTCGCGGAGGAGTACGGAGTAGAGAAACCTCGATTCGCCCTGGGTGACCACGATTGTATTCTCTGCGGATTATGCGTGAGGGCATGCCAGGAAATCATGGGGAAATCGGCGATAAGCCTGGTCAACCGCGGTATTTACAAAGAAGTTGCCGCCCCATTTTATGCCTACGAACTTGGGGAAGAGTGCATAGGCTGCGGGGACTGCGCTTTTGTTTGCCCCACCGGAGCAATCACAATGGGCGCCAACGGGAAGCCGGAATTACCGAGAGTAAAGATACCCTATGCGGAAATCGGCGCCATGACAGCACAGGAAGAGGTTTCTTCTACATAAGACTATATAAAAACTAATATTTAATATCATACGAGGGCACAGCTTTACAGGCTGTGCCCTTTTTACTTGCTATGATTTTATTGCTATCACCGGTATGGCTCTGCTTCTCTTCAGAAAATCACTCCGGCTAAACCGCTTTAAGAACGCTTAAAACTGGGTACTGTAAGTATATTGTGATATAATTCCAAGAACGGCGCCCCCGATGATACCAAGGAGACTGATAACGACCAGCCTCCTAAAACTTAATAAAATCAACGGGGCAGGTCAGATAGGTGCTTTTTATTGAATCATTCATTAAGCTCGGTACACAATTAATAATTAAGCAGGAATAAAATGAGTTGGAAGCGTTAAAGGAATATTTATTGAAGAGTAAATAGACGTTCCTTTATAGCTATTTGAACTGAAAAAACTGCATAGAGGAGGTAAGGCTTATGGAACTCACTTATGACAATATCCTGGAGTGGATGGAAGAATACTTCAAGGTGTACAGCACCTACGGACAGGACTCCAAAACGGCGGATAGAATGAATGACTACTTTGCACCGGATTTAAGATTCATACCGTACATTGCGGGGATAGGAGGGCCGGAGGGAGGCTTCTTTAGCCGCGATGAGTTCATACAAACCGCGAAATCGCACTCCTCCTGGTATGAAAAATTGATGCCGGAGGACATCACGATTGATGAAAGACGAAAGGCGGTCGCCGTACGGTTCGGGATGGAGGTTGTCAACAGAAAGACGGGAGAAGTTGCGGTCAAAAAAAGCGCCATGGCCCATTATGAATTGATACTTGACGAGAACAGCAACATAAAAATCAAAACGATCCGGTTCTTCTGGGAGGTTCTACCGCCCGGAGTACCGGAGTTCTATGAGTTATTTGAGGATGATGAATAAATAACAAATCTCTGGTTCAGCAGGCAAGAAGGAGAAAGGGAGATGGAGCTTACGTATGATACTATCGTCAAGTACATGAAGGATTATTTTGAAACTTTTAATACGTACGGACAAGACCCCAAGACTATAAACCGGCTGGATGACTACTACGCACCGGATATTGAATTCATCCCCTACGTTGCCGGAGTAGGTCATTGCACCGGACGTGACGAATTCTATCGCATATTGTTATCGCACCCATCCGGTTACGAGAAGCTGACACCTGAGGAAATTGTAGTTGATGAGAGACGAAGGATTGCCGTCGTATTGATAAAGGCGGAAATTTCAGATTCGCAGACGGGAGAGGTCCTGGTCACCAAACGTTATTTTGTCCTTTACCCGCTGGTGCTGGATGAGAACAACAATATAAAAATGAAAAAGATTCAGCTTTTCTGGGAAGTGCTACCGCCTGGAGCCATGGAAATCGATGACGTATTTGCCAGAGACCGTAAATAACGGATATCTTGCCGGTATCCTGATAGTCGTGACAGGTTTTTCAGGACATGCCCGGGTATCCGGCAGGTAAATCCCAGCGGCGGTATATCTCCGGGCGGAGCGAGTACATCTCAAAACCATAAGCCTGGTCCAGCTGCGCCATCTCATCAGCCGTGAGTTTCCATTCGGCTGCTTTTACGTTGGCCGTAATCTGCTCGGTCCTGGTCACTCCGGCGATGACCGGGCCCATCCACGGATGCGATATCAGCCAGGAGATAGCCAGCTCCGTCATGGTGTGGCCGCGCTCCCCGGCAAAAGCCTGCAGCTTGTCCAGGATATCGAACTGGTCGTCAGTAATCATCCGGGTGTAAAACTCCGGGTTACTGCCGAAACGGGTACCTTCAGGCGGTGGCTCGCCGCGCTTGTATTTGCCGGTCAGTAAGCCCGCCGCCAAAGGAAACCAGGGTATGACGCTGATATTGTAGGCCTGGCAGCAGGGAACCAGTTCTTGCTCAATATACCGGTCGAGCAGGTTGTACTTCGGCTGCACGGAGACAAAGGAGGCAATGCCGGCTGTTCTGGAGACCCAGAGAGCTTCACACAGCTCCCATGAAGCGAAGTTGGAACAGCCGATATAGCGTACCTTGCCGGACCGCACTATCTCGTCCAGCGCCCGCAGTGTTTCTTCAATAGAGGTGGCAGGATCCGGCATGTGAAACTGATAGAGGTCAATATAATCCGTTTGAAGTTGTTTCAGGCTGGCATCAACGGCTTTCATAACGTAATCACGGGCGCCAAGACCCGGCGGGGTATCGAAAGGCTGCGGGGCCTTACCCAGGGTGATGCCGAACTTGGTGGCAACTATGAATCTGCTGCGTTTGCCTTTGAGCGCCTTACCCAGTAACTCCTCGGAGTGACCGAAGCCATAGACATCCGCAGTATCAATAAAGTTAATACCCGCTTCCAAGGCGTGGTCAACGATAGCGATAGTGCCATGTTCATCGACGTAATGGCCGAAGGTATCGCCGCCCAGACCTACCTCCGAAGCTTTAAGGTCAGAGTTACCCAGTTTCCGATATTCCATGGACCATTCCTCCTTGCCGGTGCCGGAGACAGCTATCAAGCGTATATCTCTTTAGGGGAACATCCCTCCCCTGGGGCCGGCGGTCATGCTGAGGAGCTCGCCTACCATGTAGCTGCAGACATCCGAGGACAAAAATGCCACCAGGGGCCCCATATCCTCGCCTTTGCAGAATCTCTGTAAGCCAAAGTGTTTATTGGCAAATTCGCGTTCCTCTTCATCAGTTAAGTACTTGCCGCCCCGGCCAATCATATTGAGACCGGTATTGCCCAGTCCGGGGTGTACCCCGTTAACGATAATCCCCTTGTCCACCAGTTCCGCGGCTATCGACTTCGTCCAGGCGCCGACCCCGGCTTTGGACGCGCCGTAAACACTGATGTTGGCGCCGCCCTGTCCCCCGGTGATATTGACAATCCTGCCGTATTTACGGGATATCATGTGAGGGATGACCTCGCGGCCGACGTTCATCTGGCCGTGGAGATTTACATCGACGAGGATATCGCAGTCCTCCTCCGACATGTCAATGAAGGGCATGAGTACCGTGCTGGTGCCGGCATTATTGACCAGTATGTCTATTTTACCGAACTCCGCAATGGCTTTTTTCACCATTTCCTTTACTTCCGCCCGGTTGGCGACGTTGGTCTTTATCGCCAGGTATTTACGCCCCAGGGCCTTGACCTGTTCGCCGGTCTTTTCCACCCCCTCAAGGTTAATATCCACGCCGATGATGTCGCAGCCCTCCTGCGCCATATAAGTGGCGATACCCACACCGTAACCCCGCTGGTTTCCCACACCGGTAATAAGTGCAACCTTATCTTTTAAACCCAGGTCCATTATTCCCCCCTTATTCGTTTATTTTCCGGCTGATAGCCGGATTGAGTTATATTTCCTGTCGGATTAAGTATACCGTTTAGTATCTGAGATATGTCGGCACTATATCCTTGTATTTCGCCACCAGTTTATCCCAGTTGGCCGGTAACTCAATTTTCTGCATCATCTTCCCCTTAACGTGAAGTATCGCCGGCATAAGCATACCAATGAAGGCACCCGGACCGCCGGCAACGAGAATGGTTATCGAATCGGGGTCTTTTATCAGGGGCACCTCATCCGTGGCTCTCATCGGTATCCTGTTATTATGCAGCCAGGCACCCTCAACCGGTGAGCTCGTCCCCCAGAAGGTCCCGAAATGGTCTGCCGGGGCATGTGAATACGTGGCAATAAATTCCTTGATATCCCTCTTCGACCATCCGTGACGCGCCAGTGTCCTGGCGTGCGGGGGCGTCAGTATCAGGCTGAAACCGCCGATTCGGCCGGGCATCATGTTATAGACAATGCTACGGAGTATACCCTCGTCATCGGAGGCGAGGGGCCATAGCTGGGCATAGGTGTTGGGAGAGTGAACCCTGAGAGTGCTTTCTTCTTTCTTAAAGCCATTCTCTACATGTAGCGGCTCCCAGGGGTTTTCTTCCTCATTCTCGGCGATGACCAGACTGTATTTACCCGGATTGCCAAGAACTCCCATGTCTTCTATCCCTTTTCGGGCGCCGCCGATATTCTGTATGATAAGCTGCATGGCGCGCCCGATGGTCGCATTGGCGATATCCCCCGGACTGAGGGCGCCGGAACCGCTGTTTATACGCAGGTCATTACGTATAGGGCCGTTGATAATCCAGAACGGCGCCCAGGAGCCGGTGCTGACGCCCCAGGTACCGGAGCCGGAAGTGGGGTCCGCCAGAATCTCTACCCCGGCTATCAATACCGGCATATAGGTCGGCAGGGCGCCGGCCATAACCGCATTGATGGCGATTTTCTCCACGGTAGCCTTGCCCAAGCGGGGCACCAGCTCGCCGACAATGTGGTCGGGGGGCAGGTCGGTTCCCGTAAGCATTTCCGCCACGGCATCTTCGGTGGGCGGTATTATCGGCAAGCCGTCAGCCCATCCCCGGCGATAGAAAAACCGATTGACCTCCTCCAGACTGCCCTTGAAGGGTATTCTGACCGGCGGTGTGACCGCTTTCTTGGGGGACTTTTCCGCCGTGGTCAGCGGCTTGGTTAAAGTGGCCACGATGGCATCGACGGCTTCATCAATCCCGGCTTCAACATCTTCTTTGACGCTGGACTCGCAGGGAACCGACGTGGGTACAATCCTGAGTCCCGGAATTCCCTGGCTCGATGCCGCCGAAATGGCATCATTGGCAAAACCAAGGTTGACGAGGGTAGCCGATGGCTTGTTCCTGTCCTCGGTGGCAATTGCATCGTACACAAGGTACTTGGTGCAACTCCCTCAGTCGCCAAAGGCGAATACAACTCCGTCGACCTCCTTAATCCACTCTTCAAATCTGTCCCTGTCCTCGGTCTCCAGAACCCCGGCATTGGGCATCAGCGCGAAAGGGCTGAATTCCAGCGTGGGGTATCTTTCCTTAAGCTTGTTTTTTACTGCATCCAGGGCTAAAGGGGCCGCTCGCTTGGAATTACGGAACAGGCCAATCCTTTTTCCTTCCAGGTCGGCTACCCGGTCTGCCAGGCCCTTTAAGGGTACCGGGTCTGCCTCCGCCCACGGATTAAGTACCTCGTAGGTACCATTGGTGCTTTTTGTCTCCATTGTATATAACCCCCTTGTCTAACAATCTTCGAAGCAAGTACTCTTATAACCGGGTCTTTAAGGCAGGCTGGAAACAAGCCGAAAAGCCCGGCATGATATCTTAACAGAACATCTTTTCCATGAACGAGTCCGTTCTGTGTTGTCTCATACCGATGGCTGCATACCCCGATAAATTATCCCGTATTGGCAGCTATATTACTCCGCGGAGCCTGGGGTCGAGTGCGTCCCGGAGACCGTCCCCGACCATATTAAAGCTGAACACCACCAGCATGATGGCAATACCCGGCGCGAAAGAGAGTATGGGAAGGTCGAGTAAATAATCACGGCCGTCGTTGACCATGCTGCCCCAGGCAGGCGTGGGTTGCATTATGCCGATACCCAGGAAGCTGAGTCCGGCTTCCGCCAGGATAGTCGCTCCCAGCACCATGGTCATCATTACTATGAGAGGAGGAAAGCAGTTCATGATAATATGCCGGAACATGATACGCAGGCTGCTGGCACCCATTGCCCTCTCTGCCAGAATATAGTCGTTTCCCTTTACCGAGAGTACCTGTCCGCACATCAGCCTGCCGTATATCGGCACCAGTCCAACCGAGAGGGCCAGGATAACGTTGCTCATTCCTCCGCCGAGAAGGGCAGCAATAACCAAAGCCAGTAATATCATCGGGAAAGACATCAAAGCATCAATGAATCTCATGATAACCATGTTCGTCCAGCCGGGATAGTATCCGGCCAGCAAACCGAGAGTCATGCCGATTACACCGGAGATGCTAACTACAACCAGACCAACTATCAACGAGGTTTGCGCCCCATAGATGACACGGCTTAACGTATCTCTCCCGAGCTGGTCGGTACCCAGCAGATGGCTCCAGCTGGGCTGTTCCAGGATTTTGCCTGTTCCCAGCTTATAGGGATCGTAGGGTGCGATTAAGGGGGCAAAAATGGCGGCGAGGATAATTAATACAATCACCACCATGCCGAATATCACCAGACCCCGGCTGAAGAATACCCGATAGAAGTGCCGCCACTCGCTTATTCGAGGTGGCATTCCTTTTACAGTTGTATTTAAACTAACAGATTCTGACATAACATATTACTCGTATCGTATTCTGGGGTCGAGCCAGCCATAGGCGAGGTCCACCGCCAGATTTGCCATCAACGTCGTCGTAGCAATTATCAGGATAACGGCCTGTACGTAGGGATAATCCTGGTTAATGACCGAACTCAAAGCTAACCTGCCCATGCCGGGAATGGCGAATACCTGTTCAATGAGTACCGCGCCGCCCAGTATCTGGCCTACGGCGGTACCAATTAAGGTTACTACCGGGATCATACCGTTTTTCAGGGCGTGTTTGATGATTATCGACCGCTCCTTCAGACCCTTTGCCCAGGCGGTGCGGATATAGTCCTGATGCATGACCTCCAGCATGGCCGAGCGTGTCTGACGGGCATTACCGGCGATAGGGAAAATGGCCAGGCAGATAACCGGCATGATTACCTGTTTCGTGCTCATCCAGAAGTCTTTAAAAGGAGAAGTATACCCCATAACAGGCAGCCATCCCAGATGAAGCGCAAAGAAATACATAAGTATTACACCCAGCCAGAATGTGGGTACGGTAATTCCTAAATTGGCCAGCGTCGTGACTACCGTATCTATCCAGGTACCCCTCCGGATGGCACTGATGATACCGGCCGGTACACCCAGAATGATGCTGATAATAAAAGACAGGACGCCCAGATAAAGTGTAACCGGTACGCGATGGGTTATCTGGTCGATAACAGGAGCGTGTGACATTATAGATCTTCCGAGGTCGCCACGCACAACATCGGATAGCCATTCGAAATATTGGACTGCTAATGATTTATCCAGCCCGTTTAAACGTCTGAGGGCTTCAACTTGCTCTTCCGAGAACTGGGTCTGCTGACTCTGGGTTACTAGCATCCGGATTGGGTCTCCCGGCAGCAGACGCATGGCAAAAAAGACGAATGTTACCACAAGTAACAGGACGATTACTGCCATGATTAATCTTCGGATGATATATGTAGTCATAACAACAGCGCCGTTATCTCAAATCACGTATTGGAGAAATACAGCTAACTCTACTTATAGCCAGATATCACCAGCCGGCACCACCGGCTTTGGGATTGTTGCTATTATATAGAGCAGCAGGCCGGGTTGAATCGCTCAGCCTGCTGCTCTATTATTACCGATTATGAATCGATTTACTTGTCAAGCCAGGTAGATTCCCAGTTCCAGGCCCAGAAGTAGGCACCGCGTTTTCCAAAATCGGTGCCCTCGACATAGTCTCGATATACATAGCCCCTTCCGCCATTGGCAACGGGTACCACCGAGACGTTATTTAACAGGGCAAGCTCGGCTTTCCAGTTCAGACCGGCTTCCCAGTTGAGTGACGTTGTCGCCGCGGTAATAGCCTCTACCCAGTCCGGCCTGGTCTTGTCCATACTATTGAAGAATGGACCGGTACCGAACATCATATCCAGGCCACGCGCCATATTGCCCCAGGACGGGCAGGTATCGGCGACGATAGCATCGTGCCAGGTACCGGGGGTCCGATATTCATTGAATGCCGACATCTCCAGGAATTTCAGTTCGGCGTCAATGCCTACTTCGGCGAGCTGTTGCTGTACCGCTACCCAGATATCCCGGTTCAGTCCGAGAGGGCACGGCAGGAGCTGTGTCTTGAACCCATCGGGGTAGCCCGCTTCGGCCAGGAGTTGTTTGGCTTTGGCTACGTCATACTTGCGGCCTACATAATCCGGGTTATAGGAAACATTGGTGCGGGGCGACATCTGGTAGCAGGGTTCCCAGAGACCGTATCCCAGGTTTTCCGCTATCCACTCGCGGTCAATGGCGTAGTCAACGGCTTCACGCACCCTCTTATCGTAGAAATGAGAATCAGGGTGCGCGTCATCGAAAACCAAAAAAGCGGTCGCCTGGGGCTCTGCGAAGACGTTAAACCCGGGCACATTGATAAAGTCCGCGGTCTGTTTGCCGAACTCTGCCAGCATGGCATCGGCCTCACCGGCCTGAATGGCGGCTTTCTGGGTAATAAAATCCGGGATATAAACGATTTCAAACCTATCAAAGTAAGGTTTTCCGGTGTCCCAGTAGTCAGGGTTCCTTACCATCGTCATTTTGACATCTTGTTCGAAGCTTTCAAGAATAAACGGGCCGGTTGACACCGGGTGCATCATGGCCCAATCAATACCGTTCTTTTGAACCCCGGTCGGTGATACTATCGGGTCGTTTTCGAAGTCAGCCAAAATTGTATTCCGCCAGGTGTTAAGAGTGACTTTAATAGTATAGTCGTCGATAACATCAATCGACTTCCAGTCCGGCTTCGCCATAGCCTCAAGAAAAGCATCGTAGTTAAATTTTACGGCCTGAGCATTAAAGTCAGTCCCGTCATGGAACTTGACGCCCTTCCTCAGGTGGAAAACGATGGATGGCTCGTTTATATCAATATCCCACGAGGTTGCTAAAGCAGGGGTAACATCACCGTTCCACCAGTCTTTTACCAGACCATCGAAAAGTTCATATTGGCCGACCACGGTAAACGTCGTGGGATTCCACCCGATATTACCTGAGGGGCTGGAATCTGCAATCCATCTAAAGGTACCGCCATACTTGGGCCCACCGGCGGGTGTTGTTGCGGTCGGTGTTGATGTTGATGTTGGTGTTGAGGTTGGAGTTGACGTTGGTGTTGATGTGGGAGTTGACGTTGGAGTTGACGTTGGTGTTGTAGTCGGTTCTTCGGACGGTTCACCACACCCGCCGATAATCAGACCGAATATTATGACAATTCCGATAATGATGAATAATAATTTCTTCATTTACAGCTTGTCTCCCCCTAAAATTATTTAAAAAAGCCAGGTTTTGCGTTTTCATTATTACATTTGATACCTCCCATACTAAAGAGCTAATAAATGGTCCGGGAAAGCAGCCGAAATATTAATAATAGCTGAATTTTATCTCTGTATCGTTATTAACTATTTATGTGATTTTTTCTATATTGCCATATAAATATTGAATCTGTCAAACTCGGTTACTCGTAAAAACGCATCAATCAGAGAATAATATTAAAAAAAACCATGAGTTCAACATAACGCGAAAATAATGTTTAAATGCGTAAGGGACATGGCTATGGAAACACGGTAATCAGACGTTCCTCCGCACCGCTTACAGGTTTGCCTGTTCCTCGCGGTACTTCCGCATCCGGTCGATGATTTTCGGTTCGTCGGGTGACGTAGCCTCTACAAAATATAGAATTTTCTTTAATTTGAGGTCACCATTCTCGTCCTGAACAATATGGTAATGAGCGCTGGCCATTTTAGCGGGGAATACCTTCCCTGTTGCTGTCTCGGTAAACTGCAGCTCCAGCTGGGCGACAAGTATCTTCTGTCTTTCGTCATATACATAATACTGGGGCCTGAATATCTCGTGGAAACCGGGGTGCTCTATGGCGCTGATGAGGTGCTCTCGGCCCGTCGGTTTCTCCTCATCGGGCATATTGTATGAATAGAACTCAAGGTCCGGCATGAAATACTGCCGCATATTCTGAGCTGTCTCCGGATTCCCCTCGTTTTCATTAAAGGCATTAAAGTAGTCTTCAAACCATTTGATAACGTTGTCGTACGTAAGTTCCATCGGCACTACCTCCTCTGGTGAAAATACTATGCGTTTTTAGTCTGGCTGCCGTTACCGTATATTGTATAGCATATTAACCTGCCGGTAAAACATCGCTTTTCAGGGCATTATCCGTAGGACTTTTCGTACACCTTTACGCCCTTCACGGAAGCGTTTCTTTCCCCTTCGCTGCTGTCTTTGCCGGCTGATATTTCCCAATTACCCCGACGGTTTACAGATTTACGCTATTCTGACTCTTCCCCAGAAGTCTTATATGGCTCTTTCTTTGGAGCATCTACTCCACACGGCCTGCTTTCTTCAACTCCCTTTTTCCCTTTCAGCTTAAGTGTTCGGTACTCCCGCCAGGAAATTTTCTCGTCAGGGCGCCCGAGACCCAGTTCTTTCATTAACTGGGCGACTTTCTCAACCTTCGGCATGAGTGTTTCCATGTCATAACCTTCTAGATGCGGTGGGAGCTTCTTCCGCTCTTCAGGTTCCTTATTTAATAAGTCGCAAATAGATTCTGCTCCCCAGCGCGCACCTACCGAAGGCATACCCTGGTCACGCCCGCACTCGTAACAATCCGCGAATACTCCGCATTTTTGTCTTTGAGAAGAGGCAAAAAGCACTTCATATACCGCGGCGTCGGGGTCAAGAAAGTCATAAGCCCGCTGAATCCGGTTATAACGTAATCTAAGACAATCTATGGCTCCGTACGTCTCCTCGAATCTATCCACTATATCTTCCACGACAGGAATACACGGAGCAATGAAAGTACGATGACTTTTAGCTATATCTTCGGCGGTAACGCCAACTACATAAGCGATAGCGAAGGCGCTGCCGATAACGCCACCGCAAGTGCCGGTTCCTGTATAGGCTATACCGGAATGGAGCCCCATCATCCCCTGAAGTATTATTACCTGTACTTCCGGTGTAAATAACTCTATACCCTCAGACCTGAAGGC
>CAYNDI010000047.1:0-12188 GCA_964395955.1 uncultured Dehalococcoidaceae bacterium | reverse complement strand
AGCCATGGGTAAGACGGGTGATAAGGAAGCCGGAGAATATCTGATTCAGACACTGGAAAACAAAAGTGAGGTCGAATGGCTGCGGGCATGCGCCGCCATCGCCCTGGGGAGACTGTCCGGCGAGGAGGTTATATCGCCGCTTATTAACGCCCTGCAGGATGACAGTACCACTGTATTACGGGCCGTCATTTCGGCGCTGGGTGATGCCGGGTGTGTGCTGGCGATACCGCATTTGAAGGAAATTCTGGAAGACGGGAGCAAGGAAGAACTGCATCCCCTGACCGTTACCGTTTTAGGACTACTCGGTGGTCATGATATCACCCCGACCCTGCTCCGGGCGTTGGAAAGCTCGAATAACCAGGTTAGAATCCGTGCCGCCGTGGCGCTCAGGGAGCTGCGGACCGATAAGGCGGTCCTCCCTTTTATAGGGTTGATGAAAGACGGTGACGAATGCCTGCGGGGAATTGCGGCTTCATCACTCGGATTAGCCGGTGATAAACGGGCCGTGGAAGTATTGATAAAAGCTTTAGATGATAACGCCGAATCCGTGCGGGGAATTGCCGCTTCATCGCTGGGTTGTCTTGGCGACGGCAGGGCGGTTCTAATACTTGAAAAAGCCCTCGAAGACAAGAGTAATTTAGTACGTAAGCAGGCTGCGGCGGCTTTATCAAAGCTCAGGCGAGGGAAGAATCATACTTAAGTAATTCCGCCAAACAGCGTTTATATGATATTAAGAAAGAGAGGCGAAAGATGGCTGACCGGAAAGCCGAACTGGCTGGTTTGATTGGTGCCGACAACGTTTTGGATGATTCCGGGACTCTGGATAGTTATTCCAGGGACCGGAGTTTTACCCGGATGATAAAGCCTGAGTACGTTTTGAAAGCTAAGAACGTGGACGAGGTGGAGAAGATAGTCGGCTGGGCTAACAAGACAAAGACACCGCTGGTACCGGTAAGCTCCGGTCCGCCGCATTTTCATGGCGATACCGTGCCCGGAACACCCGGGGCAGTCATAATAGACCTCAGCGGTATGAAGAAAATCATCAACATTAACCGCCGCAACAAGATGGCCGTAATAGAGCCCGGGGTAACTTACAGCGAGCTGCAGCCGGCCCTGGCCGAAAAAGGGCTGATGCTTTCGAATCCACTGCTGCCGCGGGCCAATAAGTCGGTGATTACCAGTCTGCTGGAAAGAGAGCCGCGTATGAACTGCCGCTACCAGTGGTCGTCCATCGACCCCCTTCGTTGTCTGGAGATAGTCTGGGGGGACGGCAACAAGCTCTGGACCGGAGAGGCGGGCATGGGCGGCCCCCTGGACCTGGAAGAACAGTGGGCAGACGAGAAAAGACAGTCCAATCCGGTGGGGCCGGGACAGACTGATTTCTACAGGTTTCTTTCGGCGGCCCAGGGAAGCATGGGTATCGCTACCTGGGCATCACTGAGATGTGAGATATTACCCCGACTTCACGAGCTTTTCCTGGTGCCGGCAAAGAAGCTTGATGACCTGTTCGATTTTACGTATAAAGTACTGAAATTCAGATACGCCGATGAGCTGTTTCTACTCAATAATACTAATCTGGCCCGTATTCTCGGGGATAGTCCCGAGCAGATTAATGCATTGAAAAAGGAAATACCCCCGTGGATTGTCATCGTCGGCATAGCCGGACGTGAAGAACTGCCCGAGGAAAGAGTCGAGTTCCAGAAGCAGGACATATCGGAGATAGCTGAAAAGTCCGGTCTGGAACTTATGCCGTCGGTGCCGGGAGCGCGAGGCGACCGTGTGCTGGAAGCGATACTCAAACCGTCCCGCGAGCCTTACTGGAAACTCGATTATAAAGGCGGCTGCCAGGATTTCTTCTTCATTACCACCATGGACAGGACACCCGAATTCCTGAAAACAATTACCACGGCAGCTAAGGACTCAGGCTATCCGGCCACAGATATAGGAGTTTACATTCAACCGCGACATCAGGGCGTCAACTGCCACTGCGAGTTCAGTCTCCCCTATTCACCGGGAGATGCGCAAGAAGTCACCCGGCTCCAGGAACTCTATACTAAAGCCAGTGAGGGACTGATAAACCGGGGAGCGTTTTTCAGTCGGCCTTACGGTATCTGGGCGGATATGGCTTTCCAGAGGGACGTCCCGAGTACGACTTTACTCAAGAATATCAAAACGATTTTCGACCCCAACGGGGTGATGAACCCGGGTAAACTATGTTTTAAGTAACAGGAAACGAAGGAGGGATAGATAATGGCACTGGAGGATTACCGGCCCGACCAGGAAAGGTGCAGCTATTGCTCATATTGTAAGTGGATTCCGCAGGACAAGATTCAAAGCTGGAGGTTTGCCAAGGGCTGCCCCAGTATTGGATACAGCAACTTTAACGCTTATTCGGCGCGGGGCAGGTTTGCCGTGGCAAAGTCACTGCTGGACGGGAAAATCGACTATACCGACAGGATAGTGGATGTGATTTATAAAGACTTAAGCTGCGGGATGTGCGATGTTTCCGATAAGGTCTGTAGATATAATTTAGAGCCGCTGGGGAACATACTGGAACTGAAAGCGAGAGCCGTCACGGACGGCCAGCTGCTGCCGCAGCATATGCCCCTCATCGATAACCTCAAGAAGGAAGACACGATGATGCTGGGGATGGTCAAGGCCGACCGGGGTAACTGGGCTAAGGGGCTGGACGTGAAAAACCTTACCGAAGAAAAGGCGGAGGTAGCCTTTTTTGCCGGCTGCCGGTTCAGTTTTGATGAAGAGCTGCAAAATATACCACGGGCAGCGGTAACCCTGTTTAAAAACAGCGGCGTTGATATCGGCATTATGGGGGCCGACGAAAGCTGCTGCGGCGGACGGGCTTACCAGATGGGCTACCGGGGCGACTTCGTTAAATTTGCCGAAAACAATATCGAAGCCTGGAAAACAGCCGGAGTTAAAACGGTGGTGACTTCCTGTTCCGACGGCTATTTTACCTTTAAGCGCCTCTATCCCGAACTCGGTTCTGAGGTCGAGGTGCTGCATACCGTGGAGTTCATCGAACGTCTTATCGAGCAGGGTAAGATAAAATTCAGCAAAACCGTCCCCATGACAGTGACCTATCATGACCCCTGCCACCTAGGGAGACAGGGAGAGCCGTATGTACCCTGGAAAGGCAAGGAAAAAAAGATTTTAAATCAGGTGGTGGTATACGACCCGCCGAAACCGAGGTACAACGGGGCCTGGGGGATATACGACCCGCCGCGTAATATTCTGAAAAGCATCCCCGGGATAAAGCTGGTGGAGATGGAGAGGATACGCGAGTACGCCTGGTGCTGCGGCGCCGGCGGCGGCTGTATCGATGCTTATCCCGAGTTCGCCGCCTGGACAGCCGGCGAGAGGATTGAAGAGGCCAAGACCACCGAAGCCGAGGCAATCGTTTCCGCCTGCCCGTGGTGTGAGCGCCAATTTCTCGATGCTGTAAGTGCTGACGGAAATAAGATGAAGGTATTCGACATTATCGAGCTTGTCCAGCAGGCGATTTAGAGAAGGAGATATTTAAGATGGAATTTACTAAAGAGATGTATAAAGAATTCGAGGATATCGTCGGGCCGGACAACATTTCGGACGACCCGGGTATACTGGATACGTACGTGACTCCCATGGCCCAGAGCCAGCATCACATGGGTCCGGCGTATGGCGTCACTACACCCAGAGGACTGGCTGTTTTAATGCCGGCCAGCACCGAGGAAGTCCAGGGTATCGTCAGGCTGTGCAATAAATACGGGATTAAATATAAAGCCTCCAGCACCTTCTGGACATCCCGGGGTAATATCTCCGACGATTATGCCATCACGCTGGACATGAGGCGTATGGATAAAATTATCGAAATAAATGAGAAGAACCAGTATGCGGTCATCGAGCCTTACGTGATAGGAGCCACCCTCCAGGCCGAGGCAATGAAGGTCGGGCTTAACACCACCGTCATCGGGGCCGGCTCCAGTTGTTCTCCTCTGGCCAGTGCCTGCTCCAACGGCGGACCGTCGCCATTCGCTTTGTACGGGGGGCTTACCCGCGAGAACCTGCTGGCTTTCGAATGGGTCATGCCCACCGGCGAAATTATGAGGTCGGGCTCTCTGGGCTCGGGGCTGGGGTGGTTCTGCGACGACGGGCCGGGACCGAGTTTAAGGGGTGTCATCATGGCGGGGACGGGAACCATGGGGGCGCTGGGCGTCTTCACCAGATGTGCTATCAAGCTGTTTCCCTGGCCGGGACCGCCCGTACTGCCGTCCGTGGGTACAATTCCGGCTTACAGGGCAGCGCTGCCGCCCAATATTCTGGGGCATACCCTGGCCTGGCCATCGTGGGAGGCTTTTGCCGACGGCGTTTTCCGGATATGGGACAGCGATATCAGCGGTTATTACTCTCACCGGCAGTACACAATGTTCGGCAGGGACCTGAAAGCGGCCATGATTACAATACTCACCGACCCTACCAAGACCCTCAGCGATCTTGAAGAACTACTCAAAGACCCCGATTTACAGAAAAAGAACGAGGAAATGAAGCGTGATTTCCAGATTGTACTGGCGGGTATGACCATGCGGGACATCGAGTGGCAGGAAAAGGTCCTGGATAAAATCCTTAAAGAAACCGGGGGCTGGAAAGCATCCCTGATGGAAGAACCTGAAATCAGGGACTGGAGCCTGCTGTTTTTAATCAGGCTGGGACATAAAAATCTGAACTTCGTTTACGCCGGGGGTTATGAAGGCTGTTTCGGCATCGGCGGAAACCCGGATAGTGCCTGTCCGAAAGTCGAGCTGGCGGCGGAATTCAAGAGTAAATGGGAACAGGAGCATGACTTCTTCGTGAAGGCCGGAGGAGACTGTATGATGGGGGGTATCGGCGCTATCGGCGGCGGCGGGTCTACCGCCTGGGAGAACTTCACCCATTTCGATTCGCACAGCCGGGAATCTGTGGAAGGAACCCATGAGTTTTTCGAAAACACGTCTAAATACGGCATGGAAAACGGCCTGGGGGCGATGGAAAGGATGTACGCCATGTGCCGGCGCGACGACGGCTACGGCCGGAGTAAAGAAGAGCAGGAAGAAACATTAGCGGCGATGTCACAGTCGATAGTGTACGAATACCAGTGGAAAATCAGGGAATTCCTTGACCCCAAACACCTCGGTGATGCCTATTACATGACGCTGGAACCGAAGCAATAATACTCTGGACTAAAGGCGCGGCGGGACTTCCAGGCGGCGTAAAGACTCACCGTATTTGTATTCTTTCCCTTCGGCTGCCTTTTTACTGAATTCCGTGGCCATCTCGACGAATGAATCGTCCGGAGGGTCGCCGACCTGGCTTTTATAACAGCTGAGGGCGGCCATTTTAATATCGAAGGTATCACTGATATCGGGATAGTAATTGGGCTCCTCGGTCTGCCACAGCAGTACCTCTTTCACCTTATGGAGTTCATAGCCCTGACTTAACAGGTCGCGGTAAGTATTGGGCGCCTGGGCACAGGGCCAGACGGCATCCATAACAATCTGGCCGGTAACGCGATGGTCCGGATTCGAGATATACCGCTGGTAAGGGTCGCAGGTAGCTACTATTTCCGGTCGATACGCCAGTATCAATCCTATGATTTCTTTCCTGAATTCAGGCGTATAGCTCAGGTTCAGGTCGGGATGGTCTAAAAAGATTACTTCTTCAATTCCCATTAGTTTCGCGGCTTCCAGCTGTTCCTGCTTGCGGATTACCGCCAGTTCCTCCGGCATCATAGCGGGGTCGCTGCTGGCTTTGTCACCGTTGGTACATACTACGTAGACAACGCTCTTGCCTTCCCGTAAAAAGCTGGCGATAGTCCCTCCCATACCCATCTCGATATCCAGCGGATGCGGAGCAAATGCCAGTATATCTGCGGACTTCTTCATGGTCTTCCTCCTGTAATATGAATCAATCGCCCAGTTCGTGGAGCGCTTTAATGAGGGCGTCGGTGTGCTCCGGCTTGCCCACGCTGATGCGGAGGCCGTTCTGTAAAGAGGGCTTATCGAAATAACGCACCAGAATACCCTTTTGCTGCAGGTTATGATAAAGCTCGCTGGCGCTGCCCTGGAGAACGGAGACATAAATGAAATTAGCCCGGGAAGGATATGGTTTCAACCAGAGTAATTTCTGGAGTTCACCGAACAGTCTTCTCCTTTCGGCAACAATAGCCTTTATCCGGTCCTGAAGATAATCGAGGTCCCCCAGAGACTCGCGAGCGGCAATCTCCGCGGCAACACTGACGTTATGAGGGATTTTTATTGCCATTAGATAGCCGGCGATACGGGGGGTGAAAATACCATAGCCCAGCCTCAGGCCCGCCAGACCGGCCCACTTACTGAACGAACGCAATACCATGAGATTATTATAAAAGCTTTTATAGGGAACGATGGTTTCGCCACTGAATTCGTAATATGCTTCGTCAACGACGACGGGTATACCGGTTTCCGTGATTTCAACGATGTCCTTGCGCGGGATGACATTACCCGAGGGATTATTGGGCGTTGCCAGGAATATCAGCTTGGTCCTGTCGGTGATAGCTGCTTTAACGGCATCGACACTCACCACGAAATTCTCGTCCCGTTCCACATTGACGACAACGCCGCCGTATATCTCCGTACAGAAACGGAAGATGTCGAAGGTGGGGACGCAGTTGATTACCTCGTCACCCGGCTCAATAAAAAGTCGGACGATGAGGTCGATGAGCGTATTGCTGCCGTGACTCGCCACGATGCACTCCGGAGCGACGCCGGCATACCCGGCAAGTCGCTGGCGCAGCTCCTGCTGACCATCGTCGGGATAAATATTTATATTAGTAGCGGAGGCAAGTGCCGTCTGGACCCTGGGTGAGCAACCGTAGGGATTTTCATTGGCGTTCAACTTGATAATATCCTCAGGCGGTATATCAACCTCCCCTGCCAGGGTATCCGGCGAAGTACTGGCGCTGTAGCCATCGAATCCGACCAGGGCGGGACGTATCAGCTTCTCGATTTCATCGAACTGTTTCATTTATCCACCTCCACGAGCGTTATCCCGGAGTCGTTTTTCTATAGCCCGGGCGTGAGCGTCAAGCCCCTCGGCCCTGGCGATGACCGAGGCGGCTTTACCCAGGTTTACGATATCCTTTTCATCCGTTTGCACCAGCGATATAAGCTTAATGAAATCCAGGATGTTGAGGGGCGAACCGAAACGTGCGGTACCCTCCGTGGGCAGGACATGGCTCGGCCCGGCCACGTAATCGACGAGTACCTCGACGGCGTTTTCCCCGACGAAAAGACAGCCGGCGTTCTCGACTTTATCAATGTATGCAGCCGCGTCTTCAACGACCAGGCAGAGGTGTTCCGGAGCGTAAAGATTAGCCAGCTCTATTCCCTGACTCACATTATTCACCAGGGCTATCATGCCCCGTTTCTCCAGGGATTCGGCGGTAATATCCCGTCGTTCTAGAGTCTTGAGCTGTCTATCGATTTCACTGTTTACCGCCCCGGCAACCTGCTGCGAGGTGGTAATCAGGATAGCCGAAGGCAGCGAGCCGTGCTCGGCCTGGGCGAGGAGGTCGGCGGCAATATACTCCGCTTTAGCCGTTTCATCGGCGATAATAACTACCTCGCTGGGCCCGTAGAGTCCGTCGATGCCGACATCGCCGAAGACCATTTTCTTGGCTAAAGTCGTATAGACCGTACCCGGACCGCAGACCTTGTCTACCGCGGGTACGGATTCCGTACCGTAAGCCAGGGCGGCCACTGCCTGGGCGCCGCTGATAGAAAAAACACGGTCAACATCAGCGATTCTGGCGGCTGCCAGCGTCACCGGCGAGACAGAACCGGACTTCTGGGGCGGGGTGGCTAATATAATTTCCTTCACGCCGGCCACCCGGGCGGGAACGACGGTCATTAAAAGCGAAGACGGGAGTGGCGCCTGGGAACCGGGGGTATATACACCGATCCTTTCCAGCGGACGTATCAGCCAGCCCAGGTGCGAAGCGGTGCTTTCATGGAGGAGGGCCTTTTTCTGCTCAGCGTGGTAAGCGGCGATACGCTCCGCGGCCAGTTCGAGGGCGGCGAGAAGGCCTTTATCTGTCTCGTTATACGCCCGGTCTATATCTTTTTTAGCGACTTCCAGCGATACCGGCCTGACGCCGTCGAATTTTTCTGTATAGTCAAGGAGGGCGGCATCACCGCGGCGGCGTACGTCGTTGACGATTTTCCTGACGGTTTTTTCGCGGTCATCATCCGGCGAGTCTTTCCGGGACTGCCGGGTTAGCGCCAGCCTGGCTTCTTCAAAGCCTTCGATAATCTTCATCTAAGCATCCTCGGAGGCCGCCTTGAGCCTATTAACGATATTATTAATCAGTCTGGTTTTCCGGGTATTTTGTTTGTTGTTCTTATTCCCGATAAGGCATCCGGTCGATTCAAAGAGAGTATCGATTATTTTCAGGTTATGCCGGGCGATGGTCCGGCCGGTCTCCGTGTTCTCGATGAGAAGGTCGGCATCCTCCGGCAGGAAAGCCTCGGTGGCGCCCCAGGTGGGAATCACGCGGTAATGACCGAGGTGATTGTCCCGGGCGTATTTATCGGCGATATTAACGTACTCCGAGGCAATCCGCAGCGGCTCCTCACTCTCCAGGGTAAAACGGCGCAGGCCGGTGGCATCATCGACGGAAAGCTCCCGGCTGACAACGGCTACCATTCTCACTCTAGCCAGTTTAAGGTCGGCCAGTTCTTCGACCGGACTCGACGGAAACTGGGCCAGGTGCTCCGTAAGCCAGTCACGGCCGGTAAGCGCGAGGTCGAAATTTCCGCTGGCGACCTGCTGGGGCATATCCTGGGGGCGGACCACTTTAACGGTGACGCCGTCAAGGTTGATTTTCGGACGGCGGTTGCCCGTCTCCGAGGGATAATCCTCAACCTCAATGCCGGCCCTGTTCAAAAGCGTAACAGCGGGCAGCTGCTGGTGGCCATCGGGTAAAGCCAGCCTTATTATATCCCGGGGCGTTTTTATAGTACGGGGAGCCCGGGAAGTGACTGCGGGAGGAGTATCCTTGCTCTCAGGTGACTTCTTTTCGACGCCTGCCAGTATTTCACAAATAGACGTTACTATGCTATCAAGGTCCAGGGACTCCCAGCTGTTCCGGTTGGCGATGAGAAAGGCGCTGAAATCCAGCACCCTGCCGGCCGGTACCATGCCATAATCAGCCAGTTCGGTCTCTTCCCTGGCGGCGAGCAGCACTATGTCCGCATTTTCCGGTGGGTAAACCTCGGCGGCGCCCCAGACCGGAAAGATGCTGAACCGGCTCAGGCGTTTCTTCAGGGCGAAGGACTCCGCCAGGTTGGGGTACTCGCTGGCGATACGTAATAAAGTGCCGTTTTTAAAAAGCTCTTCCGGCGTAGAAGCTGATGCCGCGTACAGCGTTCCCCTGCCGTAAGCCAGGTCCTGCACCCTGACGATATCGCTGCCGGGGTATTTCACCAGCAACTCTTCTATCCAGTCCAGGCAGCATATACCCAGGTCGTAGTTCCCCATGGCTATCTGGATAGGGATATCCTTCTCGTGGAAGACCCTCAGAAGGATATCCGGGAATTTCTGCGAGCGGGGGCGGTAGAAACCGGTCCGGGAGTGATATTCATCGATGCCCCACTCCGCTTTCTGAAGCATGGCGGCTGTTTTTCGCAGGAGGCGACCTTTGGGTAGGGCTATTTTAACCGGCACTACTGGCCTCCAGGCGTTTTATGACGTCGGCAATCGTACTAAAACTGGATTGAGACGACTGTTGACTGTCAATTAACGTAAACGCAGGCTCTTTCCGGCGCATTTCCAGAATCCATCCGGCGGTTTTCCCCTGCCCGTTCAGGTCAATCTCGGCGATATAGCCGGCCTTACGCAATGCGTCAGCAGCTTTAAAGGCTTCCTTAATGCTATCATCGTCCGGTGATTTTATCAGAACCCTGACCGGGGGCGACCCGTTAAGAGCCTCCGTTTTCACCAGCCCTATGAGCTTATCGAGATAAAGGGCAAAGCCGGAGGCGGGCACGTCGCCGCCGCCCATGGAAGGGATAAGGGCATCGTAACGGCCGCCGCCGCCGACCCTCTCCCCGCCGATATAATATTGAAAAATAGCGCCGGTGTAGTATTCAAAGCCGGCCCCCGAGGCGATATTTATCCGGTACTTAATCCCCAGTTCGTCCAGAAGGGTAACGGTCTGGAGAAAATCATCAAGGGGCGGAATAATCTCCGGCATATTACGGGCGAAGAGGGCCTTCTGGTTGCGGAGAAAGCCGGACGACTGGCCGTTCAGGCTCAGAAGGGGTCTCAGGACGCGTTCGAGCTCCGGAGACTCGCGGCCGACTTCCACCAGAGCCGCGGTATCGCCATCAAGGATGAGGTCGAAAGTCCGGTGCTGCTCCTCCGGGCTGAGCCCCAGTTTTTCCAGCAGCGCCTTAATCAGACCGGCGTGTGATAACCTGAGTTCTATGTCTTTAAGTTCCAGTTTTTTAAGAACCTCTAAAGACAGGGCAATCAACTCGGCACCGGCTACGGGCGACTCCGCCCCGATAAGCTCAGCCCCGCACTGCCAGCGCTCGCGTGTCTTTTCACCGGCTTCTTCGAATCTAAAGATATTGGCGGCGTAAAAAAGCCTGGCCAGGCCTGAATCCTGCAGGCTCTCGGTATATAAACGGGCGACAGGTATGGTGCCGTCAGGACGCAGCACCACCCTTTCCCCGCTCCAGCCGTCCCAGTCGAGGAAGGAATATACCTTGCCGAGCATGCCGGGAGTCAGTGTCCCCGCCGAAGTAAAAAGGTGCAGGTACTCGATAGTCGGGGTCCTGACCTCCTGATATCCCCACTTTAAAAAGCAATCGCGGCATATCCCCTCGACGAGGCGGAAAGCCGTCATCTCGGGAGGGGAAAGGTCACGCATTCCCTTACATCGCTGGATTTTCATGATTCACCCTTATAATAACGAGACAATACTCTATTAATTTACACTAATTCAGGGAGCTTATCAATCGGGATGGCTGAAATTTTGAACCTTACCCCCTTTGTCCCCCTCTCCTTACGAGGCAGTGTGAAGGAGAGGGGTTAATAATTACTTAAGCCCCCGGTATTTCTAAATTGCATTTGGATTGTTGTACAATTATAATGGTAAGACTCCGAAAGGTATGGTGATGGTCAAGATAAGACGTATCTTACTGGGATTCGTACTCGTGCTGCTGGCGCTTTCTTTCACCGCCAACGTGCAGGCGCAGAGTCCGAGGATTGATGTTATTACCATTAAAGGCACTATTAACCCGGTTTTAGTTGATTATGTAAAACGAGGTATCGAGCAGGCCGAGGACAACAATGCTCAGGCACTTATCATACAACTCGATACACCCGGGGGCCTGGACAGCGCCATGCGCGATATCGTTCAGCTTATCGTCAATGCTCATGTGCCGGTAGTGGTCTACGTAGCGCCGGCGGGAGCCAGAGCCGCCTCGGCAGGTGTCTTTATAACTATCGCCGCTCATGTAGCCGTCATGGCAACGAACACAGCCATGGGAGCGGCGCACCCGGTAAGCATCGGCGAAGAGGGCGAGCAGACCATGTCCGAAACGATGGAGGACAAGGTCGTCAACGATGCGGCGGCCCTGATAAGGTCTTTAGCCCAGACCCACGGACGAAACCTGGAGTGGGCGGAGAAGGCCGTCAGGGAGAGCGTCTCCGCCACCGAAAGCGAAGCCCTGGAACTGAAGGTCATTGATATGATAGCCCCCAACCTGGAAATGCTGGTTGAGCAACTGGACGGCCATCAGGTAACGTTACTCAACAACCAGACGATCACGCTACATACCAGAGATGCCGTTATCAACGATGTCCCGATGAAGGCAGTGGAAAAGTTCCTGTATACCATCGCCGACCCCAACATCGCCTATATCCTAATGAGCATCGCCATGCTGGGTATCATGGCAGAGATATTCAATCCCGGACTTATCTTCCCCGGAATAGTCGGCGGTATCTGCCTGCTGATGGCTTTTTACTCGCTGGGGGTGCTGCCGGTCAACTATGCCGGTATTCTCTTCATCGTGCTGGCCTTCGGACTCTTCGTAGGAGAGGTGCTGACGACGTCCTTCGGACTTTTCACGGCAGGGGGTGTTATATCTCTGGTTATCGGTTCGCTGATA
>CAYNDI010000046.1:0-12357 GCA_964395955.1 uncultured Dehalococcoidaceae bacterium | reverse complement strand
GGAGTTTACCCCGATTTCATCGGGGCGGGAATGACAGGTGAAAGGTGTTTTTCTGGTTCGTATTTAATTTTCGATTATGGTATCGTGATTATAAATAATCAGAAAGACAGTAAATAATGGTGCGCAAGCAACCGTTTTTTTATGGCTGGTACATCGTCGGCGTTATGATTGTCGCCATGATGCTGGTATACGGCATCAGAACCTCTTTTTCCGTTTTCTTCGCTCCCATCCTGGATGAATTCGACTGGTACCGGGGCACCACCGCCATCATGCTTTCGCTGAATATCCTGGTCTACGGACTGACCGCACCTATAGCCGGCAGCCTGGTCGACCGGTGGCGACCGCGCACCGTGGTAACGCTGGGAATTCTCATCCTATCGCTATCGACGGCCAGCTGTTTCTTCGCCCGTGAGTTGTGGCATTTTTACCTGCTTTTCGGCGTGCTGGCGCCCATCGGTACCGCCCTCTGCGGCTCTCCCGTCTTAAACCCGGCGGTTATCAACTGGTTCGGCAAGAGAAAGGGCCTGGCGGTGGGGCTGGGACAGATAGGGGGCGGGCTGAGCTTCGCCTACGGGATGCTCATCGAAGCGGTCATATCCCAATGGGGATGGCAGGCCTCTTTCCTCGTGATGGGGGGACTCGTCATCGTGATTTTGCTGCCTCTCTATCTCCTCTTTTACTACCGCCGCCCGGAAGACAGGGATATGGAAGCCTATGGGACGGAGGAGGTAATGACCGGAGCCGCCTTTAAGATGCCAGGCTCCGGTCTGGTCGACTGGACGCTGGCTAAAGCCATGAAGACTTATCATCTGTGGCTGCTGGTGTTTTCCGATTTCTGCTTCTGGGGCATCGGCAATTACATGGTACTGGCCCACCAGATAAAGTATGCCGAGGATGCCGGCTACAGCAGCCTGCTGGCGGCTTCTGTGTTCGCCCTTTTCGGCATCGCTTCCATTGCCGGACAGCTGGCGGCCTCCATATCCGATACGATAGGCCGGGAAAAAACAGTATTGATATCGATGGTCCTGGCCATCGGGGGGATAGTATCTTTAATGTCCGTCAGCGACACATCTCAACTGTGGCTGCTCTACCTGTATTCAATCGGCTCCGGGTTCGCCACGGGGCTGTATTCGCCGACTATCGTCGTGGGTCTGGCCGATATTTTCCAGGGTAAAAGCATCGGCGCCATTTCAGCCCTGATACTGACGGGGGTCGGTTTCGGCGGGGCTATCGGTCCCTGGCTCGGCGGCTATATCTTCGATATCACCGGCAGCTATAACAACGCTTTCATTATCAGCATCGCGGCCTTTGCCCTGGCCGGCATCAGCTTCTGGATAGCCGCGCCGAGGCATGCCGAACGTATCCGCGCTAAAATGCAGGGTACGGCGTAATCTTTAACGCCACCGGACGAGAATCGACTCCCTCTGGAAAAGGCGGACAGCCACCCGCAGCACACCGATATCAATCAGGGCTATGGCTATCCCCAGGATGAGGGTGTATAGCGGGGTGAACCAGATAACACCGGTTATCTGCACGGCAATCAGAGCGAAAATGGGGAAAATAATGAAGAGCACCATGTTCTGAGCGTTGCGGAAGTCCCGGGCGCGCGATGAACCGATGACACCCAGGAGAAAGCTCAATATGGCGATACCCGGTGTAATCAGGAAAAGGTTGAGAAACCAGTTGGCGCCGACGATATAGTCGAGGAGATTCCCCCACCCCAGTACGGCGACTATCGGTAGGGCTATCGCAGCGCAGACCCAGGTCATTATCAGCGCCGGTATGGCCCCGGCCAGGGCCTTGCCCAGCATCAGTTCCCAGGTACGTACCGGCGTCGCCAGCAGCGGCTCCAGGCTGTGGGAAACTTTCTCTTCCACAATGCTGTAAGCCGCCGAATAAATAGCAATCATCGTCGGGATGAGGAGGAGAAAGAAGTTGAACTGGGTCAGCAGTAGCAGCCTGACCTGGTCAACCGCCTCCAGACCGGCAGCTCCGGGAACGCCGGCAACCAGTTTTTCAAAGGCCGTCCGGAAAAAGGTATTGGCGGCCATGGCTTCGCCGCCGATATTGGCGATGAGTAAAATCGCCACCATGGCCTCGCCCAGAATCATAAAGGGAACAATTCCGATAAGCAGGAAGGTGGTGGTGTCACCGGCTATCGTACGCCACTCTTTGAAGAGGATATTACGAATACGCCTACGCGTCATCGCCGGGCTCCTCATGGACCAGCTTCAGGTAAACGTCTTCCAGGGGATACTGCTTCTCATTCACCGAAATGACCTCCCCACCCGCTTCCACGATGGCTTTGACCAGTCCGGGGCGGTTACGCTCGGGGTCGGCAAGTTCTACGGTAAGCCGGACGCCATCTTCTTCAAACTCCTGAATGAAATCCAGCTTCTTCACTGCCGCCGTCACGCGGGCGTCCGCCTTCTGCAGCTGGACGACAATCTGGCGACGGAAAAGACGCCGGCGGAGCTGCTCCGGGGTGTCCAGCGCCAGCAGCCGGGTATTAATTATGGCGATTCGATTACAGAGCTGTTCCGCTTCATTGAGGTTGTGGGTAGAGAGGAAGATAGTGCGTCCTTCCTCACTGAATCGGCCTATCAGTCCGCGCACCTCGCGGGCAGATTCGGGGTCGAGTCCGGAGGTAGGTTCATCCAGAAAAAGGACGGCGGGCTCGTGTACCAGGGCGCGGGCGAGGGCCAGGCGCTGCTTCATCCCTTTAGAAAAGGCACCGGCCCTTTTTTCACGCTGTTCCCAAAGACCGACCAGACGGAGATATTTCTCCACCTGGGCATGAACATCGATGCCGGGATAGAAACCGGCGTAATATTCCAGATTAACCATGGCGTTGAGGTTTTCGTAGAAACCGGGCGACTCGGTAAGCAGGCCGATAATTTCGTGGAGTTTTTCCAGGTCTTTATCCGTCCTGAGACCGTTCACGGTGGCGTAACCGCCGGTCGGGGCTATCATACCCGCCAGCATGCGTATAGTCGTCGTCTTGCCGGCGCCGTTGGGGCCGAGGAAGCCAAGCACCTCCCCTTTTTCCACACTGAGCGTCAGGTCTTCTACAGCGACGGTGTTTTTAAATGCTTTGGATAGACCGAAGGTTTCAATAATCGGCATGCTGTACAGGTCTCCTCACTAAAAGCAACGGGATTGAACATGGCTCTCCTCCGTTATATCTTTATCTCTTTTCTTCTCCTGGCTGTAGAGTTCAACCCAGGTCGGACGGTAGCCGAGAGAAATGGCCGTACGCCGGGAGGCGATATTGGCAACTCCCGTCATATAGTAGGGCAAGATACCTTTCTTAAAGATAGCCCCGGTAACGGCGGCGACCAGGGCTTTCCCGATACCGAGTTGTCGGTAGCCGGGCAGGGTATCGATGCCGACCTGCCACATATCATCACAGTCGGCGCTGGCGGCAGCCATACCGACCCGTTCGCCCTCACGCGTGGCCACTGCCGCTATCACATCCGGCATCTCCGGATAACGCCCGTAGCCGAGGGCATTGGGAAACCGCTTGTCATTGGAAAGGTCGGGGATTTCCTTTTCATCATACATTGTTATGTCAATATCGCCGGGAATATCAACCGGCTGAAATTCATCCTCAAAGCAGATATAGGCCAAGCCCGGGCCAGCCATAAACTGATTATCGCGGGCTACATACCTGTTCATACGGGCAACGGCCGGCGTTGCGAAATTATTATCACGGGAGAGCTTGCCCAGGTTTGCTTTAGCCCAGCGTAAACGTCCCTTACTGCAACTGATGACCGTCCCGGTCCCCATAGTCGTCACCGCCAAGAAATTATCCGGACGGGGAAACCGCCGCGCCCCTTCCAGCTTCCCGGCTTCGCAAAACCAGACGCCTTCCTGCTCCAGGTGCTTCTCTTCGCAGGCATAATCCGCCATGAGGACCTTCTTGACTATCCGCAGCGCGGACTGCCGGTCTAATACCATGTCTTTCTCTATTAACTAATTCCGATTAAGGATTGGGGCCGCCGGAGACAATCAGGATCTGACCGACGATATCACTGGCGGCATCCGAGACCAGGAAGGTCACCGC
This sequence comes from uncultured Dehalococcoidaceae bacterium, assembly GCA_964395955.1. Classification (GTDB taxonomy): domain Bacteria; phylum Chloroflexota; class Dehalococcoidia; order Dehalococcoidales; family RBG-16-60-22; genus CAYVPT01. Next base: position 8,291 of record CAYNDI010000046.1, on the reverse strand, counting down.
ATTGGCTACATCCTCAACAGTGGTAAGCCGCCTGATGGGCAGGGTCTTGGGGAAGTTCTCGAGCATTCCGGGGGGCGCGTTCTTGGCGAAGCCCGTATCGGCAGGGCCGGGGGATACCAAGTTGATATTTACGCCCTCCGGAGCAGCCTCTCGACAAACTCCCAGAGTCAGGGCAATGATTCCCGCTTTAGCAGCGGCGTAACCGGGTAGCCCCATACCTCCCGTGATACCGGCGCCGGAAGTAATATTAACTATTTTGCCGCTCTTTTGTTCGTACATGTGCGGCAGGACGGTCTTCATTCCGTATCTCGTACTGCTGAGGTTGACATTCATATCGAAGTTCCAGTCTTCATCCGTTGTCTGTAAAAAGGGCTTAAACTGGGAACTGCCGCCGGCGTTGTTAACCAGTATGTCAATCCTGCCGAACTTATCCAGTATCTGCTTGACCATGCCTTCCCACTCAGCGGCGCTGGTAACGTCGGCTTTAACCGCCAGTGATTTACACCCGAGCTTCTCCACCTCAGCCGCCGTTTTCTGAGCGCCATCTAGGTCGAGGTCGTTGACAGCAACATCGCATCCTTCTTTAGCCAGCTGTAACGCTATTGCCTTCCCGAAGCCTATCTGACTGCCGGCCCCGGTTATCAGGGCTACTTTACCTTTTAATCCGAGTTCCATGAATACCTCCTAATATTTTAATAATACCGGGAGTGTCCATCCCGGCTGACAGGTTGTCAGTTATAAACTGGAAACCAATCCCTGATTTATTATAATATCTTAACGTACTAACGGAGGCAAATACATTATATTAGAAGACAGAGTGGTTATTAGAGCCGGCAATAGCATACGGGTCGGTGGCGGCATGCCGAACCGGGGAGTGCCTTAACTCCATAAAAAGCGGGAGGTTAAACAGATATGTCCGAAGGTAAATACAGTAAATACGTTATCAAGGCACCGACGCTGAAAGGGGACTTCCCGCCGCTGGCGCAGAGGATGGTCTACGACGGCTTCACCGGCGGCGGCAGCGGTAATGTCGGCATCAGGTACTCATACTTTTACGGGCCTCCCTTCCAGTTCGAGGTCCCCCACAGGCACGATTACGACCAGTTCCTGTGTTTCCTGGGCACTCCTGAAGACGTGCGGGTGTTCGACGCGGAGGTGGAAATATGGCTGGGCGACGAAAAGGAGAAACACACCATGACCGAGTCCACCGTCGTCCACGTTCCGGCAGGGCTGCTGCACTGTCCGATGAACTACAAGCGGATAAGCAAACCCATCATGCTGATAAATATCACCCTCGGCGGCGAGTATATAAAAAAGGGGACCGATGGCGAGCTAATGCCCTGGAAGCCCGAAGATATGGAGAAATTCAAGAAGAAAGAATAATGTAACTTAGAAAATAAATGGGGGCGGAACTCCGGAACTGCCGGTGCCGCCCCTTTTCTACCACCTGCCTGATAGCAGCTATTCCACATCGACCCACAGGCGAAGCGGCGCCAGATGAGGTTCAACTCCACCATCAAGATAAAGGATGAACTCCACTTCCTGCCTGGCGCCGGTGGTTTCGGGTGTAATTCCTATCTCTGCTTCGTATTTCTGTCCGTCCTCCAGTGTCAGCGGGCCCGCCTGGTCTTTCTTTTCCCCATTGACGTTCATCTCTATCCGGTAGTCAAGAGTGCGGCGTTCCCGGTTGACGATAGTCACCAGTATCTTTTCTTCTTCCCCCGCAATTAGCCCGGCAGGATACACGGACCTGTCTTCAAGTCCGGATATATAAAACTCGGTAAAACTTTCCTGGGTTTTCGGATTGACAATAATGTAAATCAGCGAGCCTACGACGGCTACCGCCGCCAGCACCAGTGCCGCCGATAGCAGCCTGTCATAGATACTTCCTTTCAAAGCAGGCCGCGGCCAGCGTAAACGAACAGTATAACGTTCTCCTTCAGCCAGCCACCCGCGCCTTATCCAGGCAACTACCGACATTATGAGAATAAACAGGGCTATCGATATAAAGAAGGATGCCAGGCTGATACCGCCCGGAATATAGTTAAGCAGCAGTCCGATGAGCGGCACTAAGGCGACGCTCAGGGCAAAGCTCAGGGCAAACCTGTCCAGGTTCTTTATCCGGTCCTTCCTGACGTACAACGCCGCCAGGAGAGTATAGCCCGGCAGGAAAAGCACCAGAGGTAGGCCCAGGACAATACGCAGCACGTTTGAAGGAGAGATAATAATTACTAGCGGCAGGATGAATACCAGCAGGACGATGGGTAGAAGCTCGTTGACCTCACGGTAGTCCCCCGGCCATATTTTACGAATGTCTTTAAATATCACAGGACATAGCTTGCCGAACTCTTTAACCTTCTCAGGCCACGGCTTTCTGACCTCTTTTATCTTAATCAGCCATAATCTGCCGTACTTTCCGAGTTTCGTCAGCCATGGTTTGCCGGCTTGACTGAGCCTGGTCAGGTACATCCTCCCGGTTTCTTTAATGTTCATACGCCACCATCACGCCCGTTTTCTCGAAACGTTACTGAACCTGTGTTTCTTTAAGCAGATAAATATACCGCCGCACCTCCACGAGGTCGGGATTACTGACTCTGACAGGGGTATAGATTATGGAGACGCCATTATTTTTAAGGTAAGTGGTGTCATTACAGCCATCATTCAGGAATCTGACTACCTCGGCGTCTTTGACGGTCGGGGCCTCCCCTATCCGGGTAAGGACATATCTCCCGGTAATGGCGGTAAAGGCGGTAGCCTTCCAGGGGTCGAGAACCGCCCGGTCATATTCGCCGCCGACGTTCTCCTTTATCCAGACAAACGCCTCGTAGTCATCCTGATTAATCATGTGATAGTACCCGGTATGCTGGCGGTCGGGGATGGCGACGTTTAGCGTCAGACCTATGAGAACTAAACAAATGATTACACCGATATTACGGGTGAGTACCTGTATCTTCGTCAGCTTCAGTCGTTCACCGAGTCTGTCCGGGAGCTTGATTCTTCTTACCAGCATCAGGCCCGCCCCGGCGACGATGCTCATCATCAGCATCATGTAGTGCAGCCCGCGGAAGTACATTACGTCCTCTCCATAGTGGAAAGAATAACGCACCACCAGCATCAGCAGCAGTGCCAGCAGCCCCAGAATCAAGCCGTAGTGTTTCTTACTTCCCAAAAACACCAGCACGACGATGCCCAGGGCGCAGAGTACCGTGGGCAGATATCCGTAAGTGCCCATGATGTGTGGCAGAGCCACGTTTTTCGTTAGCTCCGAGGCGGATAATAATCCCTGCGTTTCGTTTCTTAGAATGGAGCCTACCCAGGGAAAGCCGAAAACGAAGGGTAAGGCCATTGCCATTGTTACTCCCAGGGCATGTTTGAAATCGCCTTTCAGATGAAGCAATATGTAGGGAATCAGGACGATAATCAGTCCCACGCCCGTCGGTGCGTGTATGGCCAGCAGGAACATCATAAAAACATAGATTATGAAATAGGACCACCAGTTGCGATGGTTGAAGATAATGTACAGCGAGAGCGGTATAAAGGGCAGTCCCAGAGCTATCGGTACCATGAAAGCCGGCCCGAGAATGCCTATCGTGGTGGGTATCAAACAAACGAAAAGAGCCGCTTCCCAGCCGAATCCTTCCCGGCGGCACAGGATATACACTGAAAAGGCCGTTATCATAAGTACAACCGCCGGGAAAAAACGGTATATCGTCAGCATCGGGATGCCGCTTATCATGTGCAGTACCGACCAGAAGACGTTATAGCCGACCTCCGGGTTGGGGTAGAGATTCACCCCGCCACCCGCCCAGGGGTCGGCGAAACTGATGCTGTGCGCCGATGTGACAGCCTGGGAGTGGGTGTAATTATTCCACTCGTCGAGATGCACCGGGTAACCGTAATCCTGGTGGGGGAGGAAACCTATGTAGAAAGCCAGCGCCAGTACGGGAATAAGCTTTATATGGTCCGAGCCAGCCCAGCGCCATATATTTATCATGACCTGTTCTCCCGCCGCGGGATAAAGGCGCACAAAGCGCCAATAGTGGCCAGATGACCGGTATACATCTTTGCCTGAATATTATAGCCCATTATTTGTCATTTGGCAATAAATTGCGGTATAATATAGCCTATCGACCATATCAGCGGTAACCGGTAAAAAGTGAAAACGGTCGGCTGACCTCTTGATACCCGGAATACAGCGAGGTTATTTAAGCTGTGATACTGGCGAAAATAATATCTTTCGGTAAAGAAACGCTGACCGACGCCCGGAAGGTTATTATTGCCAGAAACGGGGTCAAAAGCCTGTATCAGGTCTCTCTGTACCGCAATGCCGTTTACCTGGTAGTCAATTCAGCCGTTAACAGCCTGACCGGGGTGCTGTTCTGGATAGCCGCCGCCAGGCTATACGATGCCGAGTCCGTGGGGCTGGCCTCGGCCGCCGTCGCGGCGGTCGGGTTTGTAGCGATTTTCTCATCGCTGGGGCTTGACCTCGGGATAGTCAGGTTCCTGCCGGGTGACGGTAACAAAGCCAATGATACGGTAAATACCTGTTTTACCACCATGGGATTGACTGCCATTATCCTGGCCGGTATTTTTCTGGCCGGACTGAGTGTGTGGTCGCCGGCGCTGCTTGTCATCAGGGAGAGTCCAGTGTTCCTGGCGTCATTCATATTATTCGCCCTTATTTTTACGCTCTCCGGATTAGTAATAAGCGTTTTTGTTGCCCGGCGCCGGACCGGATTTGCCCTGGTACAGGGGTCGTTTTTCGGGCTCTCCAGATTTATCCCGCTTTTTCTTCTGATATCAATATACTCCAGCTTCGGCATCTATGTTTCGTGGGGAATAGCTATATCGGCGAGTACACTCATCGCCATCTTCTGGTTCCTGCCGCGGGTTATCAAGGGTTATCGTCCCCGAGTAAAGATTAAAAATACGGTGCTGACCGAAATGATTCGTTTCTCTCTAGCCAACTATCTCAGCACTATTCTCTGGGCGCTCCCGATCGTTGTCCTGCCTCTCATGGTCGTCAACATCCTGGGGGCGGAACAGAATGCCTATTTTTACGTTGGCTGGAGCATTGCGTCGATAATATTTGTCATACCCATCAGTACTTCACAGTCGCTCTACGCGGAAGGCACCCATCACCAGGAAGGACTGGGCCATGAGGTACGGAAATGCCTGAAAATCAACCTCGTTCTCGTGGTGCCCGCGCTGATAGTTCTGACGTTATTAAGCAATAAAATACTCTGGTTGTTCGGTCATGCCTATTCCGAGAACACGACCAGGCTGATATGGATTATCGCTCCCTCGGTTTTACCGATGAGCATCAATTTTATTTACCTGAGTATTAAAAGAGTCCAGAAAAGAATGAAAAGCGCGGTTGTTTTAACTTCTTTCATGGCCGTGGTTACCCTGGGGATAAGCTATCTCCTGCTACCTGTCACGGGTATCCTGGGCGCCGGTATAGGCTGGCTGGCGGGGCAGGCGGGGGCCGCTTTAATCGTTACCGGTGAGTTTTTGTGGAAAAAAGGTGAGGGTGCCATATCCGGGGACATAGAGTCCGAGGAGAAAAAATGAATGTGATTTTAATCGCTTTAGGAATATTTTCACCGAAACACTTTTCCGCCGGGCCGTCATATATCGTTGGCTTGAGTAAAGCCCTTTTAGCCAGAGGCTGTCATTTGACTATTCTGACTTCAAAAGCCGGTGAGACGCAATTTAAGGGTTACGGTCTGGACGCCGAATTCTGGCTCATCGATGGAAAAGAGGAGGCTGCCGAACCGGGTCTGTTGCGGATTCCCATAATCATGATGAAAAGAATGTTAAAAGCCGGGCTGTTATTAAGAAAGAAAGACTTCGCCAGCGATACCGTGATATTCGCCGCTTCCAATCTGCTGTGGGAGGTATTCCCCCTTCTCTTCATTAAAGATAAATCGGTAATCAGGGTTTCGGCTTTTCACATGGGTTATCCCAGTCCCTTCAAGGGCTACCGGGGCGCCTTTACCACCAGGAAAAAATTCCCCGGCGCGAGAGAGACCCTGGCCTACTTTCAGTATAAATTGTCCCTTCCCTGTATCAAATACGGCAGCGATGTCATCATCGCTCACACTAACATGTCACACCTCCTGCTGGAAACCGGTATACCCCGGGAAAAAATAACGGGCATGGATGTAGGGGTAGACTGGGATATCATTAACGCCGCCGCTCCCTCAAAGAAAAAATACGATGTCTGCTGGATAGGAAGATATAATCCCCAGAAAGGGTGTGACGACCTTCTGGAGATATGGGAGATTGTTGCCGGGGCGAATAACCGTGCCAGGCTGGCGATAATGGGCAACGTGGCGCCGCAGCTCAAACCGGTAGCGGCACAGAAACATCTGGAAAAGAGCATCGAATTCTTCGGACCCGTCAGTGAAGAGGAGAAATACCGGGTAATGAAGGCAAGTTCCGTGTTCATATTTCCCAGTTATTATGAAGCGGTGCCCCTCGTGGTTATCGAAGCAATGGCCTGCGGCTTGCCGGTGGTTGCCTATGACCTGCCGGTGTATAAGAGCCATTTCCCGGGCGGTATGGTAAAAGTACCTATCGGTGATAAGCAGGCCCTGGCTCAGGCGCTGATTACTGTTTTGAACGACGCCGATAAAAGAAGAGAACTGGCGGTTGAAGCGACCTTTTTAGCTCCTCAATACAACTGGGAGAAAGCCGCGGAGAGATTTATCCTGGAGGTGAACCGGGTGAGGAATCAAATGCTTGTCGCGTAAATCCAATTGTCATATTTCAAGCGTAATAGAGGCACTTAAGGAGAATTAATTCGTTATTATACGTAAAACAAATAGTGCCATTTGACACATTTAGGCATATTCGTTGTATAATATGTGTAAAACGGCAATACCGTCAATACCTTTAATATCATCGTAAAAGATGCATAAGGCAAAAAGTATATGCAGGCTGATATGGCTATTGTCAGGTCAGATTTGACCGATTTCAGGACTCCAGGTATTACCGGAAGACTCAGGGTGGCTCTCTGGGTACTCCTTCTGGCGATGACAGCAGCTTTAATTCTTTATCCAGCCAATCTGAAGTACGAATACAGTATCCACACCTTGCCGTTGATTTATGTTTTCGATAACTTCTCCCTGTTCGTCGCTCTCTTTTACATCTGGTTCTTATTAATCCTGGTATTACTGTTCACCAGGGGAAGCGATACTAGAATCAACTGGGAGAAGGCAGCCCTGGTGGGCATCTTTGCTATTGTCTTTACAGGCTATTACACCTTTATATCGGGCGGCCTTGTCGGTGATGCCTTTGCACCGGCGGGCGATATCAAAAACCTGATAGGGCTGGGGCACTATACCGGGGCGCCATCGCTGAAATATATGGGTTTTTCCGGGTTTTCCTTACTGGGGACAGGCGTATGCCTGGTTACCGGGCTGGAAATAACGGACTACATGGGGTTTTTCCCGTTCTTCCAGATTTTAGTTTTCTCGGTGTTACTCTACCTTTTCTTCAACAAGCTGCTAAAGAATCCTTATTTCGCTTCACTGGGAGCCCTGCTGGTAATACAGGTAGATTTATCTGTTGCGACAGCGCTGCCGCAATTTCATGCCAGCGTGTTCGCTCCTTTTTGTCTTTTATCGGCAGCACTCCTGTTGTTTACCGCCGGCCGGGCGGCTGATAATCGCCGGTTATTCAGACTGGAAACCAATGAGGTACTCATTCTTGCCGTACTGGCGGCGCTTTTCATCTCTCATTTCATCACTTCCATCGTCGCTTTTTTGACTATCCTGGGTATATTTATCATTCAAAAGATAAGCGGCAAATATATATTATCCACAAAACTCGTGGTTTTACTACTGATAGTACCGGTAATCTGGAACCTCCCTCAAAATTTTTCGATTATAAAATACTTTATCGCCATGATACCTGATGCTTTTGCTGCCATTACGTCGGGGCAGATAATACGCGAATGGCTGCTGCCTTTGCAGACAACCTCATATATTGGCGAAAGGTCCTACTTGTGGACAATGCCATCCCTGTATCTGGGGCCGCTCCTGCTCATTGTCATCGGGGGTATCCTGGGGCTGGCCAGGCTAGTCAGGATTAGAAGACTGGACAAGGAAGAGGTAATCGGTCTCGGCGGTTTCGCCGGTATCGTCATACTGGCTCTTATACTTCTTTTCCTGGGGGGTTTACAGGAGAGTTACGGCCGGACTCTTATCTACATCGCCCTGTTCACCGTCCCCATAATATTATGGGGTGTTTTTCATCTCAAGACTCTCCGGAAATATATTTTC
>CAYNDI010000045.1:0-12413 GCA_964395955.1 uncultured Dehalococcoidaceae bacterium | reverse complement strand
GCGTGGAAACGGAGGACAGCAGTACCTCGATGAGACGGTTCTCTTTCTCGTCCACCAGACCCGAAAGCATATAACTGGCAGAGAAAATAATGGAGAACGCCAGCAAAAAGCTAAAGATGCCGGGAACAAGTAAATTTCCATAACCTCCCTGTTCGGTGGCTACTTCACCGGTCTCGGTAAGCCGGGTTACCATTATCCGGGGAGGGGACTGTATCAAAATAGCAATTTTCTCGGGTACTTTCCCCGATAAAATATTGCTGGTGAGGAAATTCCTGATGGCGGCGGCTTTAGGAGGGGGCGTCTCCACCTGTTTTTCCAGGGTGTAGCGATCGATTAACCCTGTCGAGAGATAGTCCGGCGGGATAACGATATATTCCGCTACCGATTTTTCGACCAGAGCCCTGGTAGCCAGTTCCTGAGTTTCATAACGGACGAATTCTATTTTCCCCTGAACGGTATAATCATTGTATTCGCCTGCCTGGTCAATATAGCCGATAGTCTCTTTTTCTACTTCCGCCGGCTTTATAATTTCGTTCACAAGATGGAAAATGCCTATACCCAGGAGGGCCAGGACAGGCACGATTAAGGTCATTATGATAAAACCGACCCTCTTTATGGTGTGGAGAAACTCGTGCCGGAAAATCAGTACTGTTTTATTCACGGTCTTTACCTACCACATCCAGGAATATATCATGGAGGGGGGGAGTAGCTATTTCAAAACGGTTGACGACGATGCCCCGCCCGACCAAGGTTTCGAGGACCTGCTGGGGAGTCTGCGTTCCATCCAGAAGCAGTTCAACGTAATCCCGGTGAGAACGCTTATCGGAAACACCCGGTATTTCTCCCAAATCACCTTTAGAATTCAGGATAACGGCATTATTCTGGTACCTCGACTTGATTTCCGCCAGGTCGCCATAGAGGACGGACCGGCCTTTATTGACCATTAAAATGCGGTCGCACAATTCCTCTACCTGGTTCATCTGGTGGGTACTCAGGATTACAGCTTTCCCCTGGTTCTTCAGGTCGTAGACATTATTTATCATCAGTTCGGTATTAACGGGGTCGAGGCCGGCGAAGGGTTCATCGAGGACAACCAGTTGCGGACCGTGGATGATGGTCACGATGAACTGGATAATCTGTGCCATGCCCTTGCTTAATTCCTCGATTTTCTTACTCTGGTGCGGCAGCATGCCGGTGTGGGCGAGAAGCTGTCCGGCTTTTTCGGCGGCGGTATGCCTGTCCATACCCTTGAGAGTAGCAAGGTAGATAATCGCATCGAGGACGCGCAGCTTTTTATACAGTCCCCTTTCCTCGGGGAGGTATCCCAGTTTATTCTTGGTAGCTTCACCCAGCTTTTCGCCGAAGATGGTTACAACACCCGAGTCCGGCTTGATGATGTCCATCATCATCCTGATGGTAGTGGTCTTGCCGGCGCCGTTGGGGCCAATCAGGCCGAATACCTCACCCTGGTTGACAGAGAAAGACAGGTCGTCAACCGCTATTTTATCGGCGTAGGACTTGGAAATATGGCTGACATCAGCTGCATGCTTAGCAATTTTTCTCTGTAAGAGTACTCCATTTTATCATATTTTTACCAGGTTGTTTCTCTATGTTCTTCCAGAGGGTAAAACCGGCCCGGCTTTTATATAAGTTTTACGAAAAGACAGACTGCGTAAATAAATCAAGAAAATATTTTGACTTATCTATGGAAAATAGTATACAATTGTGCACCTGATAAATTTAGACGGGTGTTAATTAAAGGGGGGTGATATATGACTTAACGGGCAATCCTAAATGGAGCTAACGAGACTTCGTACAAGGAGGGAGTATATTAACATGAAAAAGTTCTTGTTCATTACATTATCATTAGTATTATTAAGCCTGATGGTCATCGGCAGCTGCGGTGAACCAGAACCGACGGCCTCGCCGACGGCATCGCCGACAGCTTCACCGACGGCCTCGCCAACAGCTTCACCGACGGCCTCGCCAACAGCCTCACCGACAGCCTCGCCGACGGCCTCCCCCACTCCAACGGCTGGTCAGCCGGTGTCCGGCGGCACACTGAGAATCGTTGGAGGTAGCATTCCCAAGTGTCTGGGATATGGGCCGGAAAAAGCACCTTCTGATTCCTTCCTGATGTTGCCCGCTCTGGAACACCTCTGTGAATGGGGACCCAATAATGGGGAACTGGTTCCCGTTCTGGTAACATCCTGGGACGCTGACCATGTAACCAACACCATTACCTGGCACCTGCGCCAGGGCGTGAAATTCTCCGATGGCGAACCATTCAACGCTGAAAACCTCCGCTGGAACGTTCAGTTTAACATGGATCACGTAAGCGGCCTCGGCATCCTGAACATTGAATCGCTCGAAGTCAAAGACGAATATACTCTCGTTATGCATATGAAGTCATTTGACTGGCAGACTGTGCAAAACTTAGGATTAACACAACCTATTTCCCCGAAATCTTATCTTACTGCCGGCGGCACAGTCTCCGCCACCGATACTTCTGAGGCAACTGAAGAAGCCCGTATAGCTTGGGCCCGCGCTAATGTGGTCGGTACCGGTGCATTTACCGTTGAAGAATGGGTGAGAGACGACCATATCACCTTCGTCAAGAACCCCAACTACTGGCAGCCGGGCAAGCCGTACCTTGATAAAATCATCATGACGGCTATTGCCGACTCGATGGTTGCCTCCGCTGCATTACAGGCTGGTGAAGCCGACATGTGGATGGGTGGTTCTGTGAATGAAATACTCACGCTTAGAGAAATGGACTTTAATTTCGTCCAGGGTCCCGGCTATTTCAACGTATTGCTTTTCAGCGATGTTGATGAGAACACCCCGCTTCATGATGTTAGAGTCCGTGAGGCTATCGAATATGCCATTAACCGCCCGGTCCTGGCTCAGACGCTGGGACAGGGCCTGTTCGAGCCTTTTCATCAGATGGCTTCCTCGACGTGGCCCGGCTATGTTCCGGGTTACGACCCGCGGCCGTATAATCCCGACAAAGCCAGGGAACTCCTGGCGGAAGCCGGTTATCCTGATGGTTTTCCGCTTAAGATTCTGGGAGCTTCCGGTGGAAATACCAACGATGTTATGGCTCTATTCACCTATGATCTGGGCCTCGTTGGCATTACGGTCGAGCCAGATATCGCCGATCTGGGCCGTTACTTCGGGGCGATATTCGGCGGTGACCAGGGTGGCTGGGACGGCCTGTGTTTTACCGCTTCCGGCATCAACCCGGACGCTTCGGACATGTACGTTCACTACGGCCCGAACCCGATGACATTCCGGACTCCCAATATCTGGAAATCCCAGGCTTACCTTGACCTGCTCAATGAAGCGATAGACCCGAAGTATAGCAGTGCGGCTGAAGCCATGCCCGTTATCAAGGAGGCTATCAAACAGGCTGGCGAAGACTGTCTTTTCATCCCGCTCTATAGAAGTTATGAAGCTTCTGTTATATGGCCTTATGTTCATACAGAATATCCCAAAATCCACGGCATCATCTGGCATCCCGAAGAGGATTGGATGGATCCGCACTAAACAATAAGTAACATACCGGCCGGATGGTTGACGGAAAGGCAAGCTACCTGATAACCATCCGGCCGGAACAAAACAAAATCGTTATCGGCCAAAGCTTTAGCATTGGGATTAGCTGCGCAATATACCGGACTAACATATTACCGAGGTAAAAAACCGTGACGACTTATATCATACGCAGGTTATTGATGGCACTGGTGGTGCTCATCATTGTGACCATAATAGTGTTCTTCATAATGCGGTTGCTCCCCGGGGATCCTTTGATAATTTACATGGGCCAGAGCGCCCAAATACAGGCCATGCCGCAAGAGCAGATTGAAGAACTCCGGCGCCAATTCGGTCTGGACCAACCACTTGTAATGCAATACTTCCTCTGGATCGGCGGTATCTTTAAGGGTGATTTCGGGGAATCAATTTATTATCATGAAAATGTAAGTACGCTATTAGCGGAAAGATTGCCGAAAACCGTGTATATAGGATTCGTTTCACTCGTTATTGGTGCTTTAATCGGTATTGTCGTTGGCCTGTGGGCCGGGGTAAAAAGGGGTAAATGGCCGGACAGAATAATCACACCTCTCACTTATATCGGTATTACCATACCCGTTTTCTGGCTGGGCATCTTAATGATATATTTGTTTGGACTTAAGCTGCACTGGCTGCCGACTTCGGGATATACTTCACCATTCGATGATTTCGTGTTGAGCACGCGCAAGATTATCATGCCCGTGATATGCATGTCTCTCTTTGCCATTGCGGCCAACGCGCGACAAATGCGCTCCAGCATGCTGGAGACAATCAACCAGGACTATATCCGGACCGCCTGGTCAAAAGGCTTGAGTGAACGTGTCATTATTCTGAAACATGCACTCAAGAACAGCCTGATACCGGTCATCACATTGATCGGTATGGGTGTCGGCATGATACTCGGGGGGGCAGTCCTGGTTGAGATGGTTTTTTCCATTCCGGGCGTAGGCCGTTTGATGGTGACCAGCATCTTCGGCCAGGACTATGTTGTCGTTCAAGCGGTTACGCTGGTGATATCGGTCTCCATTCTTTTAATGAATCTTCTGGTAGATTTATCGTATGGCTGGTTTGACCCCAGAATAAGGTTTGGTTAAGGAAAATCATGGCAGAACAAGAAGCACAGGTAACGACAGACTTTTCTGAAATTACAGCGCGTACCAGTGAATGGAAACGTTTCCGGCGGGTGTTCTTCGCCCGCGGTGCGGTAATCGGGGGCCTTTGTATTTTAGTACTGCTTTTCATTGTGGCTATTTTTGCCCCGTTAATCGCACCTTACGACCCTTATTTGCCGAATCCCACCGCCCGCCTTGCCAAGCCCGGCTCCGAGCACTGGCTCGGCGCCGATCTGCTGGGAAGGGACACCTTAAGCCGTTTGATATATGGTTCCCGGACGGCGCTGGAGGTAGGTTTTATCTCCGTTATCGTGGGTTCCATCATAGGGATTACCCTGGGCCTGGTGGCCGGGTATACACGTGGTTTTCTTAGCCAATTTATAATGCGCGTCATGGACGCCATGATGTGTTTTCCTATGCTAATTCTCGCCCTTGTCATCGCGGCCCTGCTGGGGAACGGCATCGTCAACGTCATTATCGCCCTTAGTATCTCTTCGATACCCGGTTATGCCCGTATAGTTAACGGCCTGACGTTGAGTATTAAGGAGAATGACTATGTCCTGGCGCAGAGGTCCATGGGATCAGGCAACTGGCGTACTATGCTGGGGCATATCCTGCCGAATGCCTTTCCTCCCTTAATTGTCATTGTGACGATGCAGCTCGGCGGGCTTATCCTGGCGGAAGCCGGCCTTAGCTTCCTCGGCATCGGCATCAGGCCGCCTGGCGCGGCCTGGGGCGCGATGGTCAACGAAGGCTATCAGTACCTGTTGAAAGCCCCGATGCTTTCATTCGCTCCCGGTTTAGCCATCATGCTAGTGGTCTTTGCTTTCAATATCGTTGGGGATGGGTTGAGAGATGCCCTGGATCCAAAGCTAAGGGGATTAATCTAGTATTTAAGAAAAGAGATAACCCTCTTCAAATCTGGGAAACAAGCTCCGGAATAGCGATAGACTGTGTATCAGCGGTGTGGGTTAATGAGCGTGGTGGCACTTGACCTGGTGCCCGCCGACTGTCCTCATCTCCGGTACATCTTGCGAGCAGTGCTCGCCGGCTTCGGTACAGCGGGTGTGGAACCGGCAGCCGGAAGGAGGATTCAACGGGGAAGGCATCTCGCCGCTGAGGATTATCTGTTTTGACTCGGCCTCTTCATCTTCAGGTAATGTCAACTGGGATGCTGAAATAAGCGCTCGGGTGTATGGATGAAGAGGATGGGCGAACAAATCCTCGGCATTGCCGTATTCCACTATCTGTCCGAGGTACATTATCGCCACGGAGTGACTCATATATCGTACGGTTGCCAGGTTATGGGCGATGACGAGATAGCTGAGGTTCAATTGTTCCTGGAGGTCTTTCAGGAGGTTCATAATCTGGGCGCGAATTGAAACGTCTAAAGCCGATACCGGTTCGTCCAGCACGACCAGGGTGGGATTTAAGGCCAGGGCACGTGCTACCGCGAGGCGCTGCCGTTGCCCTCCGCTGAACTCGTGCGGGTAGAGATTAGCATGGTCCGGCCGGAGACCTACCTTATCGAGTAACTCCACTACCCTGTCCCTGATTTCATCCTTCGATTGTCCGGTATTTACACTCAACGGCTCGCCGATGATATCTCTTACCCTCATTCTCGGGTTCATGGAGCTCCACGGATTCTGCTGCACGTATTGTACCTGCGGGCGGTATCGTGCTTTTATTTCAGATTTGGAAAATTTATAGAGGTCTTTGCCTTCGAAAAGAATGGTCCCGGAAGTTAACGTTTCCAGCAATAATATTTGCTTGGCCAGGGTAGTTTTTCCGGCACCGGATTCGCCGACAAGGCTCAGCGTCTTGCCTCGCTCTATCGTAAAGGAAACGCCGTCCACGGCTCTTACCCAGCCGACGGTACGCTGGAGAAGCCCCCGGGTAACCGGGTAATGTTTGGTGACATCACGTCCTTCTATTACTACATCTGCCATGGTCTATTTCACCTTCCAGCAAGATACGGAGTGATTATCGCTGATTTTTACCTCAGGAGGTTGTTGCTCCCTGCAGACATCCATGACGACAGGACAGCGTGGTGCAAAACGGCAGCCGGGGGGAAGGTTTAATAGCGAAGGGGGTTGACCTTCTATCGAGTACAGCCGTTCATCCTTCCTGTCCAGATGGGGAACGGAGTTTATTAAAGCGCTGGTGTAGGGGTGCCTGGGGGCTTTGAATATATCCCGGGTAGAAGCTGTCTCAACGATTTTACCGGCGTACATAACGCCTACCCGGTGGCACATATTGGCTACTACGCCGAAGTCATGGGTGATAAAGATAATGGCCACATTCGTCTTCTTCTGAATATCTTTGAACAAGGCAATGTACTGGGCCTGGATGGTAGCATCGAGGGCGGTGGTGGGTTCATCGGCGATGAGGAGGCGCGGATGGCAGGACATGGCAATGGAGCCCACAACCCGCTGTCTCATGCCGCCGCTCATCTGAAAAGGGTAATCCCGGAGACGGGACTCGGGCGCCGGAATCCTTAGCAAGCGTAACGCTGAAATAACCTCGGGTTCCACCATATTGTCGGGGAGACCCTGGTGCAGGCGTACCGATTCCGATATCTGGTTGCCGACGGTGAAGACCGGGTTGAGGGAGGTCATCGGGTCCTGGAGAATCATCGAAATCATTTTACCGCGGAAGGACCGCATCTGTTTCTTGGATAACTCAAGGATGTTCTTACCCTCAAATATAATCTTACCGCCGACTATCTTGCCGGCGGGTTCCGGGAGCAGGCGCAGGAGGGACAGACCGGTTACCGTTTTACCGCAGGCGGACTCGCCCACCAGTCCGAAGGTCTCTCCCTGCCGCACGTAGAAGCTGATACCGTCAACGGCTTTAACCTCGCCGGCGCGGGTGAAGAAGGATGTACGCAGGTCTTCAACTTGCAGTGTAATTTCGCTCATATCTGCCTCAACCTCGGGTCCATTTTATCGCGAAGCCAATCGCCCAGGAAGTTCCCGGAAAGCACCACCAGGCCAATAGCCAGGCCGGGGAAGAAAGATATCCACCAGGCTCTGTCAATCAGGTTCCTCCCGTCGGAGACCATGGAGCCCCACGATGGATTTGGCGGCGGAATGCCGACGCCCAAATAACTCAGTCCTGCTTCGAGGAGAATCATCATACCCACTGCCAGCGTCATGACTATTATCAGCGGATTGATGACGTTAGGGAAAATATGTACAAGCATTATCCGTGCCGGGGAGCAGCCGATAACGCGTGCCTGGGCGACGAAGTCTGCCTCGCGTAATCTCAGGGTCTCACCGCGTATCAGACGGGAGTAACCGGCCCAGCCGAGTATCGACATCGCTATCACGACGGTTCTGAACGACGGTCCGAGGGCGGTGGCCAGAAGCATGGCTACCAAAATTCCAGGAAAAGCCATTGCCACATCTGTTATCCTCATCAAGAAAGCATCGGTACGCCCTCCGAGATACCCGGCGATTATCCCCATAGTGGTACCGATGGCAGCGGTGATGGCGATAACTATCAGCGAGACGCTGAGAGAAACCCTCGAGCCGTAGATAATACGGCTCAGAATATCCCGCCCGAGTAGATCAGTTCCGAGGAGATAGCTGGGATTTCCGCCGGAGACAAAGGCCGGCGGCAGCAGCCTGTCTTTAAGTTCACCGGAAGTCGCGGAATGAGGCGCTAACAGGGGGGCGAAGATGGCTGTAATCACCAGCAGGGATAATACGATTACAGGAATAAGGAAGGTCAATTTCAGGGTATCATGCTTCTTTTTCACCCGTTTAGCCTTGCCAACAGCCATAGCTTGAACACTGCTCATAATTAGCCTTTATGTGCGCTGGTACCGTATCTGGGGGTCGACCCAGGCGTATGTAATATCGATAAATAGATTTACCAATAGAACAAAAACAGCCACCAGCATGGTAATGCCCTGGATTATCGGGAAGTCCCGCCCGGTAACCGCTTCGATGCTCAGTCTCCCGACCCCGGGCCAGCCGAAGACGTTTTCTATAATTACGGCGCCGTTAATCAAACCGGCGAAGAGCATACCGGCCGTCGTCAGCGGGGCTATCAGCGCATTCCTGAGGGCGTGCTTCCAGATAACTATGCTCTCGGGAAGGCCTTTAATTCTCGCCAGCTTGATATATTCACTATCGAGCACGTCCAGCATGCTGGAGCGGACGAGACGCAGCATGCCCGGAAGCAGGAAAAACGACATGGTTACGACCGGCAGCACATAGTTAATGGGCTTGCCGTACCCGAAGGTCGGTACTAATTTCCAGACGACGGCGAAAAGGAAAACGGCAACAATAGCCACCCAGAATCCCGGTAACGCCTGTCCCAGGATAGCAAAAAACTTCACCCCGTTATCGAAGATGGAATCACGCCTTACCGCCGCCAGGACTCCCAGCAGGAAAGAGCCTATCATGCCTAGAAGGAAAGCACTAATTCCAAGGCTGAAAGTAGCCGGCAGCCTCTCGAAAATCATTTCGGTGACCGGGCGCTTTTTGGTGAGTGAATCGCCGAGGTCACCATGGGCCATGTCTCTGATGAAAATCCAGTACTGTTCCGGCCAGGGTTTATCCAGGCCGAGAGACACTCTTATTCTATCGATATCTTCCTCGGTAGACAGGGGCGTTCTCATCAGCATGGTGGGGTCTCCAGAGGCGCGGGACAGCGCAAAGATAAGTATGGAGATGCCAAAAAGAGCTATTACCGTCTGCACTAATCTAAAAATTATAAAACGTGTCATCAATATCCCTGGCGATTATTACGATTATAATTGATTTCGGAATCTACAGGCATTTAAAGTCTTGATTGAAATTATCTATTTGTATTATTCTCTTCAATAATTACATGAATGTAGATTCACTGTCAAATAGCTATTAATACTGGATATTAAATGTATCTGCATGGAAACCGTGCACACTCGTAAGGTTACGGCATATTTAAAGAATAACCCTGCGTCACCACAGAATCCCGGGAGATGTATTGCCACCCCCCGGGACTCTATATACACTGTTTTCAGGTAGTTTTGACAGGAACGTTACTTGGTACGCTTGACGCCGGCATAACCCCAGGCGCCGATCCACATACCATCGATATCACTAACCTGGTCGCTGACAATCCAGAACGCCTGTATTTCATTAAGACCGATGTTGACCCACATATCGTAGGCAAAGTTCTGGAAATCTCTCCAGTATTGTTTTGCCTTCTCGGGGTCAATCTCCGAGGCAGCTTTGTTATAGAGTTCATCGGCTTGGGGGTCATTGCCGGTGCTGTGCACGCCGTTGGAGGTGTACATATTGGCGCAGTGGTACACGGTGTTAGGCCAGCCGCCGAATACCCACGGTATCACGCTGCCGGCGCTGTCGGTGCCCCTGACGAAGAACAGACCGAGCTGGACCATGGCATCGTTCAGGACAATCTTGGTCTTGATGCCGACTTTCTCCCAGTAGCTGGCGAGTATCTGCATGAGGTCGAGAGTCTGGCCGCCGGGGGTCTGGACGTTGATGATGATCTCGTAGTCCGCCCATTTTTCCGCATAGTTGGCTTCAGCCAGTAATGCTTTGGCTTTTTCCGGGTCGTAGGGGTCAGCTGTCCATGACGGGTCCCAGCCCCAGGTATATTCATCCATGAAGAACCGGCCGCCGGGGTAGGCAAGCCCTTTATAGAAGGTATCGCAGATTTCCTGGCGGTTGATGGAATAGGACATGGCCTGGCGAACCCTGATATCCGAGGTAGGTCCATCGGTTATCCAGGTGCCGGGTAAAGCAAAGTTCGATAAAGTAGGTCGCGGAACTTCTATCAACTTGTATCCCGAATCCCTTAACTCGATGGTGCGGTCAATAGAGATGCCAGCGACTATATCGACCTCGCCCGATTTCAGGGCGGCAACCTGTGTCGATTCTTCCGGTATGAGGTATTGAATCATCCTCTCGAACTCGGGAACGACTTTCCAGTGCTCGGTATTGGCGACGAATTCAACCTTCTCACCGGACTTGAGGCTGTTATCGACATATATCCACGGGCCGGAGCCGACGGGGTGCTTGCGGAAATATTCCTGTCCGACCTCATGATAATACTTATCGGGTATAACATAGCAGGCCGCGAAAGGCACTACCAGCGGCGGTTCGGGATTTACGGTCTTGTAAACAAAAGTGTACTCATCCGGGCAGCTCATGGAATCGAGGTTCCTCGCCAGATAGGGAGACCAGGGATTGGTCGATTCTTTTGACGAGAAATTCTCGATGGACCACTTGATGTCGGCGGAGGTAAGGGGGTCGCCGTTGTGGAACTTAATGCCTTTGCGGACTTTAAAGGTCCAGGTATTGCCGTCGGGGCTCAGCGAGTAGCTCTCACAGGCTCCTCCGATGATGTTGCCCTGGGGGTCGTAGGTGATTATCGGGTCGTAGATGGAGGCGCCCCAGAAAGACTCCCCGACTATCTGGTCGAAGGTCTCATAAGAGAAAGTGGCAAGGGCGATTTTCAATGTGCCTTCCGGTTTAATTACTTCCGGTTTAGGTTGTTGCGTGGCGGTAATAGAAGGCTTTGGCGCTTCGGGTGCGGTCGGTTCAGGGGTTTGTGTGGGTGTTGGCGTTACCGACGGGGTAGCCGTTGGCGTTGCGGTTGGTTCTTCTTCACCGCAGCTGACGAGCAGCATACCGACGACCAGCACCGCCGCTAAAAGAATAAAGACAACTTTTTTCATTTTTCCTCCTCTTAATTACTGTATTATTGAATTTCCTATTTGTTTCTTGCTTATTATCAATACCTCCTCGCTAATTAAGATTTGGTTTTCCGCCATTATATCCTAAAGTTATTTACAGAATTCCCCATGTTCTGTAACGAAATGCGGATATTACTGTTTACACACGGTTTTTTATAATATAAGCTACATTTCTGGAATTGTCAACCATATTGATTATTATAATGCTAATGCTCTTCTCCAAGGCTCCGGTTACATCCCGTTGATATGTTCAAGCCTAACCCCTGACCCCTCTCCAGCCAGAGTCACTGGCAAGAAACCACAGATACTTATGGCTGGAGAGGGGAGTTAAGGAGAGATGGGGCTTCGCTTCCTCTCATATACTCCACCTGAAAAACCTTGAAGACACGTTATGCTTTCTTGCGAGGCAATTGCCATCGTTGAAGGCAGTTTGAGGAACGTGATGGAACTAATAGTATTATCGGGTCTTTCAATGAGCTGACGGTGATGTTCAGGCAAATAAGCTTTATTGTGTTAGATGCAATTACCCAGGAGCCTGTGAGCATTGACGATATTACTATGGCGTAAGGTGACCAGCTTTGTATAATACCAATTGATGCTGTATAATTGCCAATAATAGATCACCTTTCTCATATCCCTGGTAGAACTGAAATCCATTAGCCGTCGGCGAAGTTATTACAGCCAGGAGCATCATTCATATTGTTCGTGATGCTTCACCAGGTAATAAATATCGCGGTATCATACTGATACCGGTTCAGGATTTCCGGTTTTAGGAGCGACTATGGAAACGATGCGGGAATTGCTAACTCGTTCAAGCACCGGCCTGATAGACCTGCGAGAGATGAGAAACCAGGGGCGAAAAATCATTGGTTATATTCCTAACGGGTATATGCCGGAGGAATTGGTACATGCCTGCGGAGCGATACCAGTGGCACTCACCCGGGGTGGGGACTCTGCTCCAGTAGCGGCCTCCGCTTCATGCCTTGCCAGGTTTCTCGACCCGTTTTGTAGAGCGC
>CAYNDI010000044.1:0-12432 GCA_964395955.1 uncultured Dehalococcoidaceae bacterium | reverse complement strand
GACGGAGCGACATATAAGTCGCTGGAGTTCCACGGCAACGCCATAAAAAAGATGAGCATGAGCGGGCGTTTCACTATCGCTAACATGGCGGTGGAAGCGGGGGCCAAGGTGGGGCTTTTTGCCGCGGACGGGACGACGCAGGAATATTTAAAAGCGGAGGGGCGGGGCAAAGACTACGAACCCCTCGAAGCCGACGCCGACGCTGTCTATGAGAAAACGATAAGAATCAACGCTGATAAACTGGAACCGACGGTCTCCAAACCGCATACGGTGGACAACACGGCTCTGGCCAGGGAGCTTAAAGGCACGAAGATACAGCAGGTGGTCGTCGGTACCTGTACGAACGGTCGATTGGAAGATTTGGCGGTAGCCGCTGGAATATTAAAGGGAAAGAAACCGGCGAAGGGATTACGACTGATAATAGCCCCGGCCTCGCGGAGGGTATTGCTGGAAGCGATAGACGCGGGCTACATCAGGACATTCGTCGAGGCGGGGGCTATGATACTGCCGTCCGGCTGCGGGCCCTGCCTGGGACTGCACCAGGGGGCGCTGGGCGACGGCGAAAGCTGCATTTCCACGGCCAACCGGAACTTCGAGGGGCGGATGGGGAATCCCAAAAGCTTCATTTACCTCGGTAGTCCGGCCACGGCAGTGGCCTCGGCGCTGACCGGAGAGATAACCGATCCCCGGGAGGTGATATAAATGCTCAAAGGCAAAGCCCATAAGTTCGGAGACAGCATTTCCACCGACCATATCATACCGGGACGGTACGCGCACCTGCGCAGCAACCTGCCGGAGCTCGCCAAACACGTCCTCGAAGACGCCGACGTGGATTTTAAGAAGAAAGTAAAGGAGGGGGACTTCGTGGTGGGGGGCAGCAACTTCGGGCTGGGGTCGAGCCGGGAGCACGCGCCGCTGGTTATCAAAATGGCCGGCGTTAGCGCCATACTGGCGAAAAGCGTGGCCAGGATTTTCTTCCGGAACGCCATCAACCTGGGATTGCCGGTGCTGATATGCGATACGGACAAGATAGACGACGGCGACGAGTTAGAGATTGACCTGGCAGCGGGGACGATTAAAGACCTGACAAATAACACAGAACTCACCTTCGGGAAAATACCGGAGGTTATGTTAAAAATTCTCAACGAGGGCGGGCTGATACCGTACATTCAGAAGCACGGGGATATTAAGGTGTAAGAGAGGAACGAAAATCCCCCTTAGTCCCTTTTTACAAGGGTGAAACTGTCGGGGGTAAGACTGCGAGATAAGCCGAGAATGGTGCGAGGGCGGCCCGGGTGGGAATAGATATGTACGAGGGGGAGAGGCGGGGCGACACGGATTGCCACGTCGCTTCGCTCCTCGCAATGACAGAAGGAGAGAAAAATAATTGGCTTATAGAATCACACTGATACCGGGGGACGGTGTCGGCCCGGAGATTACAGAAGCGACCCGGCGGGTTCTGGAAGCCACCGGAGTAGAGTTCGACTGGGAGCTGGCCTACGCCGGCGCCGAGGTCATGGAGAAAGAGGGTACTCCCCTGCCCGACTCCGTGCTGGATTCGATAAAAAAGAACAAGGTCGCCATTAAAGGGCCGGTAACGACGCCGGTGGGGACGGGTTTTCGCAGCGTTAACGTCGCCATGCGGAAAGCTTTAGACCTTTACGCCTGCGTGCGTCCCTGCAAGACCTATGCCGGCGCCCCCACGCCCTTTAAAAACGTGGACATCGTCATCGTGCGGGAGAACACCGAAGACCTGTACGCCGGGATAGAGTTCGAGAAGGGGACGAAAGAAGCCGGAGAACTCATTAATTTCATCAACAAGCAAAGGGGCAACGTCATCGGGGCAGACTCCAGCCTGAGCATCAAGATGATTACCGAACACGGTACGAGACGCATCGCTAAATACGCCTTCGAGTACGCGCGCCGGTATAAGCGCAGGAAGGTAACGGCGACGCAGAAAGCCAACATTATGAAATTCTCCGACGGACTTTTCCTGGCGGTGGCGCGGGAGGTGGCGAAAAAATACCCGGACATCGAGTTCCAGGACGTCCTCATCGATAACCTCTGCATGCAGCTGGTGCGCCGTCCCCAGGAATACGACGTTATAGTAGCTCCCAACCTTTACGGTGATATTGTCTCCGACCTCTGCGCGGGGCTGGTGGGGGGACTGGGGCTGGCGCCCGGGGCGAACATCGGGGAGGGGATAGCGCTCTTTGAGCCGACGCACGGCAGCGCCCCGAAGTACCGGGGGCAGAACAGGGTCAATCCCATGGCAATGATGCTGTCAGGGGTATTGATGTTAAGGCATATCGGGGAGGCGAAAGCCGCCGACCGGCTGGAAGGAGCTATCGCCGGCGTTATTAAAGAGGGAAAGAGCGTCACCTACGACATGAAGCCAACCCGTGACGACCCGACCGCAGTGGGGACATCGCAGGTGGCCGACGCGGTCATCGAGAAGCTGAGTAATTCCGATTGATGTGAACCCACATTTGTGTTAGAATTTCCCCTGTTAATAATAATGAAGGAGCACGTTTATGGACAAAAAAGAAATCCTGACGTTCATTACAAAGAACCCCATAGCTTATCTGGGCACCGTTGACAACAACAAGGCGAGGGTACGCGGCATGGACACCTTCCGCGCCGACGAAAACGGCCTGATCTATTACACGAGTAAGGCTAAAGACGTCTTCAAACAGATAGCCAGGAATCCCGAAGTGGAAGCCTGTTATGTTTCCAAAGGCACCCAGGTAAGAGTCAGGGGCAAAATGGAAATACTTGAAGACGAAGCATTGAAAAAGGAAATCGTGGAAAAGCGACCGTTCTTAAAGCCAATGTACGAAAAAAGCTATGAAGGCATGGGCGTTTGCCGCCTCAAGGGCAAAGCCACTACCTGGAGTATGGAGAATATGGCCGCCCCCACGACTTTTATAGACATATAATACAGAAAGGAAAGATTATGGATAAGAAAGAGATACTGGAATTTATCACCAAGAATCCCGTAGCCTACCTGGCTACCGCCGAAGGAAATAAACCGTACGTACGCGCCCTGGGGACCTACCGGGCGGACGAAAACGGCATCATCTTCTCCATGCAGTCGGATAAAGACGTTTACAAACAATGTATGAAAAACCCTGAAACCCAGATATGCTACTTCGCCGACGGGGTCATGGTCAGAGTCAGCGGCCGGATGGAGCCGGTGGCGGACATGGAACTAAAAAAAGAAATTGCAGAAGCACGCCCCTTTTTAAAGCCAGGTGTTGAGCAGAACGGCTGGGACTATGTAGGTGTATTTAAAGTGAAGAACGCCAAGGCTACCGTAATGGACATGAAGGGACCGCCCACCCCGGCCGGCGCCGGCAAGACCTGGATAGATTTATAAGGTGATTCGATGAACACCGAGGAAAAAGACCCCGACTGTCTCTTTTGTAAGATTGCCGCCGGAGAGATACCCACGTCGTTTCTTTATGAGGACGAGGATATAGTCATTTTCCCGGATATCAATCCGCTAACACCCCTGCACCTGCTCGTAATACCCCGCAAGCACATTACTTCGCTCGCGGAAATGTCAGATAAAGATACGCCGGTGGTCGGCAAAATGACCAAGGCGGCCAACCGGGTAGCCAAGGAGATGGGACTCGCCGAAAAGGGCTACCGGCTGACCATCAACAGCGGGCCGGACGCGGGACAGGTTATTTTCCACCTCCATATGCACCTGATGGGGGGAAGACACCTGGACTGGAAGCATTGATATTTAGTGTTCTTGAGGACAACCCTCCCCCTGTATCCCCCTCCCTTGGAAAGGGAGGGGGAATGTTTTTTGAGAGGGGGCTGCGCCCCCTCTCGCTGCGCTCTCCCTGCTGGGAGGTGGATATAATCGCCCTTAATCCCTCTTTCCGAAAAGGGGACAACGGGTGGGGGTGAAATACTCGGTAATATGCCGAAGATGATACGAAGGCGGTCAGGGTGGGAAAAGACAATACCGAGGGGGGCTGAGTGGTAGCACTCATGGGATAAGCAGGTGATGAAACGGGGCGGCTTGGGGGGGAACAGATAATCAGCGAGGGGTGGCGGGGAAGAAAAAACAAGAAAGACCAAAGCTAACCTGCTAGCGGTTCTTAAGGTATTGCTGAAAATACAACAGCCCGGCGATACTCTTGGAATCCTCAACCTTTCCCGAAGCTATAAGGGAAGGAATCTCCCCCACCGGCACCGTCACTACCTCAATACCGGGCGTATCCTCGGCGTGGAGTCGGCCGGGAACGAGGTCCTCGGCCAGAAAAAGGTGCAGGTATTCATCGCAAAAGCCCGGTGAAGAATAGAAACCGCATAACCGGGTCACTTTCCGGGGTCGAAATCCGGTTTCTTCTTGCATCTCACGTATTACCGCCGCCGGCGGGTCTTCGCCTTCATCGATGCCGCCCGCCGGTATCTCCAGGATTTCTTTACCTATCGCCTGGCGGTACTGCCGCACCAGCAGGACGTTTCCCTGCGCATCAACGGCGATAACGGCGATACAGGGGGTATGCTCGACGACTTCGCGCGTGCTGCGGCGTCCGTCTATCGTCCGCACCGTATCCACGCGCAGGTTCACGGCACGCCCCTCGAAAATTCTCCTGGTGGAAATCGTCTCTTCGATCAATTCAGGACTTCTCCCCGGCACGGTAAATCAGCGAAGTCTCATCGCAGTTGGGGAACTTCGGACAGCGAAAGCAGTCGGTCCAGACCTTGCGAGGCAGGTCCATCTTATCAACATCAACAAAACCCATCCGTTTAAAGAA
This sequence comes from uncultured Dehalococcoidaceae bacterium, assembly GCA_964395955.1. Taxonomy (GTDB): domain Bacteria; phylum Chloroflexota; class Dehalococcoidia; order Dehalococcoidales; family RBG-16-60-22; genus CAYVPT01. The sequence goes on along the minus strand of CAYNDI010000044.1, from coordinate 7,654 downwards.
CTCCGGCTGATAAGTAAAGCAGAATATAGTCTCGATACCCAGCGCCTCAGCCTCTTCCAGACATGCCTTCACCAGATTGGCGCCGATGCCTGACTTCCACTTATCTTCGGCTACCGCCATCGACCTTATTTCGGCAAGATCCGACCAGTTGACGTGCAGGGCTGCACAGGCCACCACCCGGTCACCCTCCCTGACCACCAGGAAATCGCGTATGCCTTCGTAGAGTTCACTCAACGGGCGCGCCAGCATCTGCCCTTTATTAGCATAGTCATTAATCAATTTATGTATATGGGGCACATCCGGGATTATAGCTTTTTCTACCGTACTCACTTTATTTTCCTCTCAATTTATCCTCCAGAGTACTATAAAAAGACTCCCTGGAGCGAATTCTTAAAAACCGGGTTACGTGGGGACTACGCCTCACCGTGACCGTATCGCCATCGGACAGCGTCAGGTTAATATGACCGTCGATACTCAACGCTGCCGGGTGATAGGTGTTCATACGTAACGTGACCTCGGACGTTTCCGGCAATACCAGAGGGTACGACGGGCTGAGGTGAGGAGCCACCGGCACCAGCAGGAAGTCCCGCGAGTTCGGATGGAGGACGGGGCCTCGGGCGGCTAACGCGTAGCCGGTGCTGCCGGTAGCTGTCGCCACAATAACGGCGTCGGTCTTATATATAGTCAAGGTCTGCCCGTCAATACTGACTTCGACTCTGATTAACCTGATAACTTCACCCCGCGCTACAACGACATCATTCAGGGCATGAAAGATACGGGGCTCCTTGCCGGGGGAAACGATATTAGCTTCAAGCATGGTCCGTTCGTCAATCCAGCCCTTCCCATCGAGGAGTGACGGCAGCTTTTTCAATGCTTCGGCGGCATCGAACTCGGTCATGAAACCGAGTTTGCCGAGATTGATACCGGTAACCGGCGTCTCCCCGGGAACGACCACCTGGACAGCGCGCAGGATGGTGCCATCGCCGCCGACCGTCAGCAGGAGGTCGGTGCCTTCCAGTTGGGGGTGGGCTTTCTCCCGGTTCCAGGCGGAACATACCCACGTATCGACACCTTTCGACTTGAGGAATTTTTCCAGTTCCCCGGCCTTTTTGCGTGTCGCTTCGACTTTAGGATGATAGAGAATACCGATTTTTTCCATGCTTTTACCTGATATCATCCCCCTGATTTACTTCAGGGGGAACAAGAAAAGTGTAGCAATTACCCGTTCACAGTGTCAAGCACGGGTAACAAAGTCCCCCTTAGTCCCCCTTTTTCAAAGGGGGAAACTGGGTGGGACTATACCTTCGGGTTAAGCCGTGGATGATACGAGGGCGGTAAGAGTATAGTATTTGTCACCCTCACCCTGCCCTCTCCCATCAAGGGAGAGGGGCAAAAAAACTACGGGATAAGCCGCGGGAGATACGAGGGCAGCAGGGTGAGAATAGATAATATGCAGGGGGTTGGGGGGAGTAAAGTAGAGATAACCTTTACAGACGGGACTACTTTAACTACAATGGTACTAACAATCCAGGGAAGGGAGCCGCTGTCATGATTAAATCCGTCTTCTTCGACCTGTACCAGACGCTGGTACGCTACGAGCCGCCCCGGGAAGAAATCGAAGCGAAAGTGTTGAAAGATATGGGTATTGATATTACCCCGGAGAAGCTGGTCAGACCGATAATCGCCGCCGATGAGTTCATCTATAATGAAATCGCCCGGCAGGCGCTGAGCGAACGGTCGAAGGAAGAAATAACCGCCCTTTACCTGAAACACCAGGAAATCCTGCTGCGCGAGGCCGGTATCGAGTGCAGGCGTGAAGTTGTTCTCAAACTGCTCGGTGCGATGCAGCAATCCAGAATGGACCTGGTCCTCTTCGATGACGTGGCGCCCGCACTTAAAGAACTGAAAGACAAAGGCCTGGTTCTGGGCTTAATATCAAATGTCGAGCAAGACATGACCGAAACCCTGACCCGACTGAAACTCCCCGACTGGTTAACCATAATCGTGACCTCCCAGGACGCCGGAGCCGGCAAACCGCGACCGGAAATATTTCATTACGCTCTCAAGAAGGCCGGAATCAAGCCCGCCGAGGCCATTTTTGTCGGCGACCAGTACCGGGTGGACGTTATTGGCTCCAGGGGGGCGGGCATGAAAGCCATTCTCATCGACCGCGGGGACTACTACCAGGATGTCACCGACTGTCTCCGGATAAAAAGCCTTTCAGAGGTGGCGGGGTATTTGTAGTTTTCTCAACCGCGATGCCGGTTCAGGGGACATTCATCGCATTTCCCCTGCGAGCACAGCGTCTTGTAGATGTGGATAAGTCCCTGCTGCCGCCGGGCGGAATTGACCGAGTACCGGCTCACTCCGAGCTGGCGTCTCATATGTCTCTCCAGGGTATTCTCCGGCAGCACGGGATAGCGGCCGTATATCTCCAGGGCCTTTTCCGCCGGTCCCGGACAGTCATTGACCTGCCCCCAGGCGACGGCAAATGGCAGGAGTACGTTGACAACGATAACCTCAGCCCGGTTCATCCCCAGCAGGGCGGGAATGCTCCGGCGGCCCGGTAAACCGAGGTCCAGGTGGCTGCCCCAGTAACCTTCAGCCGCCACCAGCAGCGCCCTCCCCAGGCTACTACTTTTTTCATCCGGCGAGGCTTTTTCTATCTCGTGAATCAGGCCGTTCAGCAGACCCTCACGGCGGTAACGGAGCAGGAGATAGCTCATCGCGGCGATACGCCGGCCGGGGAAATTGCCCGGTCTTATCTTGAAAAAACGCCAGTCATCCGCGGACATTGTCGCCGTCTCCCCGTAAGCCCCCCAGGCCCTTTCCAGCCGTTCGACCCATTCATCAACCCCGCTGTCGTCCCAACGGTATCCGGCGCGCTGTGACGGCAATAGCCCCGCCATGCCTGTCAGCAGGCCCTGACACCGCGCCAGATATTCGTCCGTTTTTGCCGCTGGAACCTGTGCCGTTAACCTGTCCAGAGGTATCCTTTGCGCCAGTTCAATCATGGGAATCTTATTTTTACTATAACCCAGCGCCCCCATGATGCCCTGATACAGTGACTGACCCGCCCCCACACCGCCCAGGGCCGCCTTAAAATCAGCCGTCCGTTCGGCAAACCTCCGGTCCCCGGCAACATCGAGAACCCCGTTTATAAAGTCTGTATCTCTACCTGATAACGAAACGTAACAGGGCATTGACCGCGGGGATAAACGAGAGTCATGGTTGACGTATCCGGTAACCCGGTCTTCGACATATTTATTGAGTACCAGCGTCGGTACTTTGAGGCCGTTCTGAAGAACCGCGGCAGCCGCGGCGTCATGCCGGTAGACCACGTGCAGAATCACCCGGTTATAGAGTGGGTCCTGATGGTGGCGGTGCCCCCACCAGCTGCTGGACTTAACGTGGATTTCGATATCACCCCTCCGGACGCCCCCGCCGGTTTCGATAACCGCATCCCGCCAATCGGCGCCGCGGTCATCGTTGGGCCGGCCCGGATAGACAATCCTGACCGTACCGCCCTCTTCGGTTTCCAGGTCGGTCTGCCCCGGCAGGAATTCCTGCCAGATCTTAACGACTTGACTTTCGGTAATAACTCCACCCATCAGTCATACTCCACCCGCCAGTTTTACGTGGCTTTGCCTTAAAAGTAGTATAACCATGTCACCCTGAACCCTCACGCTACGCTCAGGATAAACTCCGCGAAGGGTCTCGGAGTGGCAGGGTCAGTCCGGACGTTAAGTGCCCCACCCCCAGATTCTTCGTCACTTCGCTTGTGCTGAGCAAAGCGAATGTGTTCCTCAGAATGACTTTTTAGGCAAGATCGTTTTACGCCTTGAATTCCGCGGCGCCGGGAATGGACTGCCGGCAGTGGTATAACGCCGCCAGGGCGGCGATGGCACCTTCATCGCTGGTATAGCAGGGGATACCTATATCCTGAAAGCCCCGGTGCAGACTCAGATATATTTTCCTGTCCCCCAGCGGGCAGACCGCCAGGACCGGCTTGTCCGGGAAGTCTCTTTTAATGCCGGCGAACAAGGCGGGCACATCCCGCCCGGCCATCCAGTCAATAGCGCCCAGAACCACCACGGCGGCATCAACGCCATCATCCTCCAGCACCGCCCGGGTCGTGGGCAGGTAGGCCGCCTCGAAGCCGCTGGCCTCGATAGCGACCCAGACATCTACCGGGTTTCTCACGTGCCACCAGTCCGGGTAGACCGTCTTGATTTTAGCCCTTGTCTGCGGCGATAGTCCGGCGATTTTCAGCCCGTTCCGGATACAGGCGTCGGCGGCGGTCACACAGCCGGACCCGGCCAGATTGATAACCGCCACCCGGTTTCCCGCCGGCAGCGGGGCAGCCACCAGGCCCCTGACGACATCCCAGAGCCGTTCGAAACTGTTCACCCGGATAATACCCGCCTGACGAAAAGCGGTGTCATAGACGCAGTCCTCCCCGGCGATAGAGCCGGTATGAGTGGCTGAAGCCCGGGCACCACCCTCGTTAACCGCCGATTTCATGACGATTATCGGTTTCTCCTGGTTAATATGGCCGGCCAGCCGGAGGAAACGCTGCCCGTCTTTGATGCTCTCCAGGTACATGGCGATTATTTTCGTCGGCGGGTCTTCGCCGAAATATTCCAGCATATCGCTTTCATCGATGTCACACTTGTTACCCAGGCAGGCTACCTTGCTGATACCCATTTCGTCATTAATAATCGGCAGGTAGACGCCGGTAAAGAGACCGGTCTGCCCGATGAAGCCGACCGAACCCCGCCGGATATCGTCATCCGGCAGGAAAAGTCCATTGAGACGGCCCAGGCTGGAATCGAATCCGGTATAGGGATTGAGGGTACCCACGCTGTTCGGCCCCATGATTCTCACCCCGGCCTCCCCGGCTATCCGAGCCATGCGTTTTTCTATGAGAGCGCCGGACTCATTCATTTCGCCGAAACCGGCCGATTCGATGATGACAGCCTTAATACCGGTATCGATACACTCCTGAAGGGACGCCAGTACCAGCGACGGCGGCAGGACGATAATCGCCAGTTCCGGCCCGGCCGGGGTATGCCTTAAATCAGGATAGGACGGCAGCCCCAGGATATCGCTGGCCTGAGGATTGACGGGGTATATCTTGCCGGCGTAACCCAGCCTCAGCAGGTTTTCGATGATATTATAGCCGCCCTTGCCGGGACTCCGGGAAGCGCCGATGACGGCCACGCTTTCCGGCTCGAAGAACGGCCTCAGACCGTGGGTGCTGCGGCGTTTATCCAATAGATGCCTCTGGCAAAAAAGCCTTCGATGCCATAGCGAAGTTTACTCCTGCTTTAAACACGGATATCTTCGGGCATGATGACTCCAAATTATATTGATTTTTCACGGTAACGTGTATTCCGTCAAGGTCTCTCTTCACGCGGTCCGGCCCGGTATTTAAACCTGGCCTGCTCGGCGATAAAGGACAGCAGAGTCGCCGAAGCGCCGCGCGGCCGGTACATTCCGGTTTCCCATTCGCTGATAGTCTGCTGCCGCGTACCCATCTTTTCCGAAAGTTCACGCTGTGTCAGTCCCAGATAACGCCGTAACGCCTGGATGCGGGCGCTGTCCCATTGCTTTTTTCCGGCGGCCGTCCTCTTATTCACGCCCTGATTCTACACGATGCCGTGTAAGACGTCAACCGTGAAGTCGCTGTTTACCAGTGGTCATTCCTGCTATGATAGAATGTGCCTGTGAAATAACTGTTAAGGAGCCGTCATCACTATTAGTGAATTACCGTCTTCGAAGTTAATACCCGATTCTAATCGAACCTCGGTATTCTTCTTTTGTATTGTTAATTTCCTCTGGTGGATAGGACTCTATCTGTATGCCCCGGTATTGCCGGTATACATACAGTCGACCGGAGCCGGCCTTGGTGCGGTGGGCGGGATTCTTTCGGCGTATGCCATTCCGCAGATCCTGCTGCGTATTCCCATCGGCATCTGGTCGGACCGACTGGGCAGCCGGAAATCTATGGTGGCGGCCGGCATCATCTTCTCGTCACTGGGGGCGCTGGGACTCGGCTTAGCCGCTACACCCGGGTTCCTGTTCCTGTCCAGGATAGTCACCGGTATCGGCGCGGCCACCTGGGTGGTCTTCCCCCTGTACTTCAGCGCCTATTACGCGGAGAGAGACAGCGGCAAAGCGATAGGGCTCATCAACTTCGTCCAGAACGGGGCGCTGATAGTCGCCACCGCCGCCGGCGGGTTCATCGCCGAGGGATTCGGAATCAGCCGGGTATTTTACGTCGCCGCCCTGCTCGGAATATTCGCCTTGCTTGCCTTAATGTTAACAAAGGAAGCACCGTTGCGCCGTACGGCGACTCTATCCTGGCGGGACTCGATGTCCATAGCCACCCGCCCCCTGCTCCTGATAGTATCCCTGATGGCGATACTGCTGAATTTCGCGCTCTTCACAGCAGTATTCGGTTTCATTCCCATATACGCCGCGGAAATCGGGGCGTCCAGCAGCCAGCTGGGATTGATAACGATGATAAACCTGGGCTTTTCCGCCATCGCCGCGTTAGGGGTTGCCTGGATACGGGAAAAGCTGGGCTCCCGCCAGACGATTATCTGGAGTGCCCTGCTTATCGGCGGCACCCTGTTCGCCATCCCCTTTATCAAGACGGTACCTTTATTAATGGCGGTCCAGGCTGGCTTCGGGCTGGGGTGCGGGTCGTTGTTTACTTTGTTCATGGTGCTGAGCATACGCGGTCTGCCACCGCAGCAGCAGGCAACGGCGATGGGTGTTTTCCAGGCGGTCTACGCCGTTGGGATGCTGGCCGGCCCTCTTGTCTCCGGATTCCTGGGTAACAGCCTGGGCCTGTCTACCGTTTTCTACCTGGCTGCCTCTCTGGTTCTCCTTATTGTGATACTGGCATTTCTACCGGTATTTTCCAGTCGTGCTACCGGTTGATTTTTTTTAATATAAAATACGTTTACTCAATCACATATTATGCAGAAAACGGGCGTATATGAGAGCTATATAGATGTATATGTCTGTTATGTCCTGTAAATAGCTCTAACTTATGTTGCGATGATTTCATATCTGCGGTATTATGTAGGTGTTAGCACTCTCACCGAGAGAGTGCTAAAATGATGTAACGGGGTATAAACTGATAATACGGGAAAGGAGGAATGATATGGCAGCTAAATTACAACCTCTGGCTGATCGTGTCCTGGTGAAACCCATCGAGAAGGAAGAGAAGACGAAATCCGGTATATATCTGCCGGATACCGCCAAAGAGAAACCCCAGGAGGGAAAGGTAATGGCGGTCGGACCGGGCAAAGTGACCGACGACGGCAAGCGGATCCCGATGGAACTCAAGGTTGGCGACAGGGTCATCTACGCCAAGTACGGCGGTATGGAAATCAAGGTTGACGATGAAGAGCTGATGATCCTGCGCGAGAGCGATATTTTAGCCAAGAAATAAATAATGAGGGAAGGTAAGGAGGAAGAAAAATGGCCAAACAGATAATTTTTGGGGAAGATGTGAGACATTCCCTGAAGAAGGGAATCGATGCTCTGGCGGACGCCGTGAAAGTCACCCTGGGACCCAAGGGACACTGCGTGGCGCTGGACAAAAAATGGGGGGCGCCTTCGGTAATCGATGATGGAG
>CAYNDI010000043.1:0-12437 GCA_964395955.1 uncultured Dehalococcoidaceae bacterium | reverse complement strand
GCGCGCGGGTCGCCGTCCCGCGGCTGTCCCACCCCACCCGGATTGATAATCATCCTTTTCTCACCAAGCACCAGGCCGATGCCGGTCGATAGAGTAATCGATGTGCAGGAACCGTCCTCCTCCTTGAAAGCCAGCGGGGCATGAGTGTGACCTACCAAACAGTATTTCGACTTAAAGAAGGAAAAGTTCTTGGCGGCGATGCCGGTGGAAATGACGTACTCCAGGGCAGGTTCCAGAGGGCTGCCGTGTACCAGGAGAAAATCGTCTTTCTGAACGGTGGCGGGCAGTTCTTCCAGATAGCGGGCATCCACGGGATTCAGGCGAGCGGCCGTCCAGCGGCAGGCTTCGGCGGCGGTGGGGTTGAAATAAGAAAGCTCAAGTTTGCCGATAGCGCCGAGGTCGTGATTTCCGGAGACGCAGACAATATTCAGCCGACGCAACAGCTTGATGCACTCACCGGGGTCCGGCCCGTAGCCGACGACGTCACCCAGACACCAGTATTCGTCCACTCCACCCTTAGCCTCGATATCATCCAGCACCGCCTCGAAGGCTGCCAGGTTAGCGTGAATATCCGCCAGAATCGCAATCCTCATATAGAACTAATATAACAAATTTGAAGGGATATGGAAAGGAAAATGTTCCCTATGGAATTTTCACGGAACGTCAAATACGCCGAAATAGCGCAGTATCGAACGCAATCCGAAATAACCGAGATAGCTGAGAACCATGCTCTGGAGAGTCTTGCCCGCCCATATAACCAGGAAGAACTTCCAGAAATGAAAACGCATCGCCCCCATGCCGAGAATCATCGGGGTGAGAACGGGGTTGGGATAGATGGACAGCATGAAAACGGCGATTAATACCCTCTTACGCGCGTATTCCGGCAAGCGTGATATCCGGCGGAAAAACCGGCCTATCCGCGAGCGGGGAGGGTCATCGGAGGGGTTGGAGTTGAAAAAATTTCTGAAGACCGCATGCCCGCCGCGGCCTGCCCAGAAAATCAGGGCGTTGCCGACGGCGTTGCCGAATCCGGCCACCACCCCTACCAGCACCGGATTAAGAATACTCCCCAGGGTAAAGGTCAGAATCATGCTCGGGGTGGGAATGGGTATCGGCGAACCGGCGAATATGGATATGACAAAAAGTCCCACATAGCCCTGCTGCTCCAGCTCGGAGATATATTCCCAGTTCCAGATAAGAAACAAAGAGCCGACGACACTGATGGCAACCATCGCCACCATCAGGCCGATAGCAAGATATTTCCCCCTGCTGGCGTTCCCGGTAGTCATAGCAGTACCACCATTATATGCTAAACGGTACGTAGATTAACAGTGACCACGGGTATTTTCTACGGCAAACTAACCAAATCCTCTTTCCACCGTTATATAAAGTGAAAGTAAAACGGCGGGAGGACGGAAAGATGAAAGACAAATCGTTGGGGATATGGCTGATAGTGCTCTTCGGGGTTTCCGGCCTGGCGGCAATCTCACTGGGCTGGCTCCTGCCGTGGCTGGAATCGGAGAGAATCGTGGCAACCCTGGCCGGGCTGGGGGGGATAATGATAGCCGTTATACGCGCCCTCATGCTCCGGCAATCTAGCGATAATAAAGAGGTGCCGGTAGAAATAGAAGCCGAAAACGAGTCCTGATTTACTCCCGACATTTCCAACAATAGAGAGGGCGGGTAATACCCGCCCTCTTTCCTTTTTAGTGAGCCTGTTCAAGTATGTGTTATAATTTAGCCATGAAAGTCTCCGAGCTTGGAGAGTTCGGGCTGATCGACCTCCTGACACAAAAGATTGCCGAATCCGGAACAGACCGGCCGGCCAACGACCGGCTTATTACCGGCATCGGCGACGATGCCGCCGCCTGGCGCGGCGATGCATCGATACAGCTGGCGACGGTGGATACCATGATTCAGGACGTCCATTTCTCCCTGGAAACGATTACCTGGCGGGAACTGGGCTGGAAATCCCTGGCCATAAACCTCAGCGATATCGCCGCCATGGGGGGTGTGCCGCAGTACGCACTGATAGCCCTGGCCCTCCCGGACGATACGGAGGTGGAAGCCGTCACCAGGCTTTACGAAGGGATGATAGAGCCGGCCCGGCAGTTCAAGGTCGCCATCGTCGGCGGCAATGTGAGCCGGTCACCGGTAATATCGATTACCGTTACCGTCTTCGGCAACTGCCCCAACGACAAGATACTGCGTCGTTCCGGCGCCCGGCCTGACGATATCATTGCCTTGACCGGGTATCCGGGCAGCGCCGCCGCCGGACTGGAGATGCTTGAAAGCAAGCTGGAGTTTGAGCCCGCGGTAACGAAATACCTCAGGGACGCTTTTCTCCATCCCCTGCCGCGCCTGGCCGAGGGACAGCTTCTGGTCAAACACGGCGTAACCACCGCCATCGATACCAGCGACGGGCTGCTGGCCGACCTGCGTCACATCTGCGAAGCCAGCCAGGTCAGCGCCCGGCTGGATACCGGCCGTCTGCCGATTCACGATACAGTGAAGAAACACTTCAGCAAGAAAGCATTAGAACTGGCGCTCTCCGGCGGGGAAGACTACGAACTGCTTTTCACCGCCAGCGCCGAAGTAATCGACCGGGTCAAGGCGGAAATATCATGTCCGGTTACCGGCATCGGAAAAATCACCGCCGGCAGACCGGGAAAAATCGACTTGTTCGATGCCGAAGGCAACCCCGTGGACATCGGTAAAACGGGATGGACGCACTTTTAGTCAAAACATAATGGAGATAAAATCATGGTAGCCATACCGAAAGTCACGCTAGACTCCAATCTGGACGAAGGGTTCTGCTTCGGGTGCGGGTGTAATAATCCCATCGGCCTGAAGCTGAGTTTTACCCGGGACGGGGATACGCTCCGCACCGAGTTCACGCCGAATAAAACACACCAGGGCTGGCCGGGACTCCTGCACGGGGGTATCCTGGGCTGCCTGTTGGACGAAGTGATGAGCAACATCGCCTACGCCACGGGCAATACCTGCCTGACCGCCACCATCAATATCAGGCTCAAGCAGCCGGTTAAGGTGGAGGTGCCGCTGGTCATTACCGCCCGGATAACGCGGCAGCGGAAAAAGCTCATCGAGACGGAGGGGCGGGTGTGCCTGAAAGACGGCACCGTCATTGCCGAGAGCACCGCCAAGCAGTTCATCGCCGAGAACGAGGCGGGTAAGCCCGATAAAGTCAGGGAGAGCCGGAGCCATGTCTGAAGGTAAACTCGAAGCGGTACTCTGGGACATGGACGGCGTCATCGCCGATACCGCCGAATACCATTACCGCGCCTGGCAGGGCGTCTTCGGGGAAAGGGGCGTCAGCTTCAACAGGGAAGACTTCATGCGGCATTTCGGGCAGAGGCACGATACGATTATCAGGTTCGCCCTCGGGAACAATCTGACGCCGGAAGAATTCAACGCCATCACCGAGGTAAAGCAGGCAAACTACCGCCGGATGGTGGCGGATAATATCATACCGCTGCCCGGGGCTATCGACCTGCTGAAGTCGCTGAAAAAGCACGGGATAAAATCGGCCATAGCCTCCTCGGCGGTCCCGAAGAACATCGAGGTCATTATCAACGGACTGGGCATCGAGAGCTATTTCCAGGCGATTGCCTGTGGCACCGAGGTCAAAGAAGGCAAGCCAAGTCCGCTGATTTTCCTGCGGGCAGCCGAGAAACTGAAAGTTAAACCGGACAGCTGCGTGGTAATCGAAGACGCTATCGCCGGGGTGGCGGCCGCCAGGCGGGCCGGCATGAAGTGCGTCGCCGTAACCAACAGCCACCCGAAAGACAGTCTGAAAGACGCCGACCTCATCGTCGACAGCCTGGAATCAGTCAGCGTCGCCGACCTGAAAAAGTTATTCGTTAAGTAATCTGTTCACAGGAGTTCAAAATGGAAAGGTCTCTGGTACTTATCAAGCCCGATGCCATGGAAAGGGGACTGGCCGGGGCTATTTTAGGACGGTTACAGGGTGAGGGACTAAAGCTGACGGCACTCAGGATGCTGCACATGGATAAAGCCCTGGCGGAACATCATTACGCCATCCATAAAGATAAACCATTTTTCCAGGACCTGGTGGCATATATCACTTCAACGCCCATCGTAGCGGCGGTCTTCGAGGGGGAGGGAGTGGTGGAAAGAATCAGGAAGCTCATGGGCGCCACCGACCCTTCTAAAGCCGCCCCGGGCACGATACGGAAAGACTACGGGCTGGACGTCCAGCGGAACGCCACCCATGCCTCCGATTCACCGGAGAACGGCGAAAAGGAGATAGCGTTATTCTTTGAGAAGAACGAGATTTTCGGGTAGACAGGGCGACCCAAAAGCTTACTGGATACTTATGACCGTCCGGCCTTCCTGCCATAACTCATCCAGCTTATAGAAATCCCGCTCGGCAGCGCCGAAGATGTGCACGATAACGTCGCCGTAATCCAGCAGGAGCCAGCCGGAATCCACCGTGCCCTCGTGGTGATGGGGTAAGACCTTCTCTTTTTTCAGGCTATGCTCGATTTCTTCGAGGATAGTGCGTACCTGGCGGTTACTATCACCGGCACAGATAACGAAATAGTCCGCAAAACTGCAAATACCGCGGACATCCAGTAAAACGATATTATTTGCCTGCTTATCGCTGGCTATTTCAACGGCGCGGCGGGCTACTTCGATTCCTTCCAGTCTCAAAATCTCCGAATCTGTATTTATTGAATTATACCACAGCCCGGTAGTACGGGCACTGCGGGTCGGGCCCCAGAAAATCCTCATTACCCCGGGAACGGGCGTGTGCCAGGGCGATAGCCCGGCAGCCGCGGCAGACCGCCCAGTAATAGCAGGAACCGCATTTGTCCCGGTACTCTTCACGATTGCGCAGCGACCACAGCACCGGCGACTCCGCCCATAACTCACGGAGAGACGTTTCCCGTATATTGCCGATGGACAGGTCCATACGACGACAGGGCATGATACTGCCATCAGCCGTAATAGTAATGCCGAAGACACCCGCGGCGCAGCCCCCCACCGGGAAATCGGACGCCGGGACATCTTCTTTAAGGTCGCTTACGGTAAACAGGGGGTCGAGGGAGGTAAACGTTCCCTTACCAGCCGCCTGTCGTTCATGTACGTTACGATAGAATTCGGCCAGCTCCGGCGGCGTGAGCATCTGGTCACTGATTTCATTACCCCTCCCGCAGGCCACCAGACGTGAAAAGGTGACGGCTCCGATGCCCATGTCCCCGGCCAGCTCTACCAGACCGGCCACCTCCCCGATGTTGAGTCGGGACAGCGTTAGATTGATGCTGGTATTTATGCTGTTTGCCAGCAGGTTTTCAATACCCGAAAGCGCCTTCCGGAAAGAGCCCTGGCCCCTGATGCTGTCGTGGACGGCCTCCATCCCCTCGACACTAACCTGGACCTCTTTTACCTGTGCCTGTTTCAGTTTACGCGCGACATCGTCGGTAATAAGAGTACCGTTGCTCATCAACGCCGTCGCGTAACCGAGACTACCGACATGTTCCAGAATATCGAAGAGGCGGTCATGCAGCAGCGGCTCGCCGCCGGTAAAATGAAAGCTGGGCGACATGTCCATATCATGGTCCGTCACCCAGCCTTTAAGTGTAGCGTCAACGCTATCTATCGCCCGAATAATCTCGGGAAAGGTCATGACCGATGCAGAAGTATTCTGATAACAGTGACGACAGCGCAAATTGCATTGCTCGGTTAAATGCCACTGCACGAAGAAATCGAAAACAGTCCCCTGCATCGACCGGATTTACTCGCCTTACTGCCCCACGGGCAGTTTACTTATTCTTTCAGCTCTTTCAGGAGAGGCAACTCCGGGATATTGCCCGGCTCTTTTCCAGAGCTTCTTTGAGCTTCAGGAAGAATTTAGCCTCTTTCTCCTTCATGGCACATCACCTCCTTCACTCGGATAAACAGATTTTAGTACCCGATTACGGTTATGTCAAATAAAATAAGAGATGTCTTAGAAGCCGATAATTTTTTCTTATTGATCACTATCCTGAAGCCGGGATTTTTATCGGACTCGTCAGGCCTGCTATAATAATTAACAGTAGTATCATCCTGACGTTTTTAAAAAGAGGAGAATGGCCTGTCGTGTCAAAAGCGTTTGAGAGGGGATTGATTCATGCCTGCCAAGTCGTTGCTTAAAGCGCTGACCGAGGCCGGTATCGGCTCACGGCGCCGCATGGCCGAGGCTGTCAAGCAGGGCAAGGTTAAAGTTAACGGTAAAACAGCCGAATCATTCACCCAGCCGGTAAACGTTGCCAGCGACCGGATTACTTTCGACGGGAAGAAGGTCGAGTTAAAACCTGACGAGACAATCTGCCTGATGCTTAATAAACCGGCGGATATCGTCACCACAGTCAGCGATGAGAAAGGCCGTCGTACCGTCCTGGACATCCTGCCCGAGAGATATAAAAGCCTGAGGCTTTACCCGGTGGGAAGATTGGATAAAGACACCACCGGACTCCTCCTGCTGACCAACGACGGCGACCTTACCTATCGCCTGACCCATCCGAAGTTCGAGCACGAGAAGGAGTACCTGGTCCAGATAAAGGGGCGACTGAAACGGGAGGAATGGAACCAGCTGGAACGCGGCATCCGCCTGGAGGATGGACCGACCAGCCCGGCGTCGCTCAAAGAATCCGTAACGCCGCCCTACAACTATAGCATCACCATCCACGAGGGAAGAAAACGGCAGGTACACCGCATGTTCGAAAGGCTGGGACACTCCGTCCTGGCTATGAAGCGGGAGCGTATCGGCAACCTGAAACTGGGCGACCTGAAAGAGGGAAAGACACGGCGTCTGAACACTAAAGAAATCGAGGCCTTACTCAAAAGGTAATTAAGCCGAATAAACTTTCACCTTTTCAAACGAGACTCCTATCTGTTATACTGGATTAATCCCAGAGTTAGACTCTTGATTCAGGCGTGGTTGAAGATAACATAAAGGAAAAATCAGGAGAGCCGATGGACCTGAAAGCGATGCTGGCAAACACCGCCGGGCGTCTGGCCGATAAAACGGCCATTATCATGAAAGACCGCCGGGTCTCTTTTACCCGGATAGAAGCGGACTCCAACCGGGTTGCCAGCGCCCTGATAAAAATGGGGGTTAAAAAAGGCGACCGCGTCGCTACCATGCAGGCGAGCAATCCGGAGTTCGTCAGTATATTCTTCGGAATACTCAAGGCCGGAGGTATCACCGTACCGCTCGACTCCCGCTACGTCGCCGATGAGCTTGTCAACATTTTCAACGACTGCCGTCCCAAGGTGCTGGCGATAGAAAATCCACCCCTGGAATCGCTGCTGCCAGCCCTGCCGAAGTTCGAATCAATCGAGCATGTTATCGCCGTCAATACGGAATATGACGGGCAATTTACCAGCTATCAGGATATTATTGCCGATAATCCGCCGGAAACCGTCGACGTACCGATAAACCCGGAAGATACCGCTATCATCTCCTACACCAGCGGCCCCACCCAGAACCCTCACGGGGTTGTCCTTTCCCATCAAAGCCTGTACACCGAGGCGATTAACTCCGCCGAAACACTCCAACAGACGGAAAAGGACGTGTTAATGCAGTTCGCCCTCCCCATGTACCACCAGTTCGGGCTGACCGCCGTAATGCTGGCCTCGATATACAAGGGAAATAAAGTGGTGGTGGTGCCGGGAACCGGGCGGTCAATCGATAGCTTTATGGAAGCCGTAGAGCGGGAAAAGGGCACCGTTTACATGGGCGTGCCGTACATATATTCCCTGATGATAAACGTCGCCCGGCGTGAAGGCATCAAGCATGACTTAAGCTCACTGCGTCTGTGCATCAGCGGCGGCGCTCCCCTGGAGAATGCCGTCATCCGCCTGTTCCGGCAGTATTACGGATTTAATATAATAGACGTCTACGGGCAGACTGAAACCGTCTGTCACATCACGATGATGCCGATGGATGGTTCGGGCAGTGCCGGTGCTTCCGGCAAAGCCCTGCCCTGCTGGGAAATCAAGATATTCGACGAAAACGACAACGAGCTGCCCCCCGGCCGGGAAGGAGAAATCGTCACGCGCGGACCGATAATGACCGGTTTCTATAACAAGCCGGAAGCCACCGCCAAAGTAATAAAGAACGGCTGGCTGCATACCGGCGATATCGGTAAGCTCGACGAGGACGGGCTCCTTTACATCACCGGACGCAAGAGAAGGATGCTTATCCTGAAAGGTCAGAATATTTTCCCCGACGATATAGAATCAGTGCTGGCGGCGCACCCCGGGATAGCCGAAGTCAGGATACTGGGCGTCATCGACCTGATACGCGGCGAAACGGTCAAAGCCCTGGTAAAACTTAAGCCGGGAGAGACCGCCAGCGAACAGGAGATACGACGTTACTGCCAGGAACACATGGCCGACTACAAACTGCCGCGTGAAGTAGCTTTCGTTGATGTGATGCCTGAAGTCGTACCCCTGTGGAAGCGGCCGAAGAACCTGGAAATGGCCGACCTTACAGCAGAAGGCACAGGCTAGCATTCCAGAGCACGATGCCACCGTAACCGGCCACCGCCACCCAGGTAGTGATAACCGCCGCTTTCGGAAAGCGCCGGTAGACATCCCAGAGGATAAAAGCTACCAGCAGGGCGCCGACCACCTTGAGTACCATAAAGCCGATATCCCCCACTAATGGTTGCAGGAATGGATTAATCTCCCGGGCCATTCCCTGGCTAAGAAGAAATTCGGTCAGCAATCCGTCCAGGATGATAAAACCAATCAGCGTACCGAGAAGGATTTTCATTTTATTTTTGCCAATTGGCGCAACAATTTTCATAATAACAGCCTATCCCCCATATATTTGATATATTGTTAACTAGATTATAATGTTCAGCATTGACGGCAGGACGCGAAAGCGAGCCGGTACTTCGCCTAGCAGTTCGCCGTCAGCCTGAAGCTGCATCTTTCCCGACGAGGACTTGACCTCGATTTCCCTGGCCCTTTTCATGGTCACCTTGGGGTGGGTCAGGTGGGTGCCTTTATAGATACGCGGTATCGACCAGAGAAGGTCGGGCTTGCTCAAATCACCGACAATCATGACATCAAACAAGCCGTCGGCGAGTTCGGCGTGAGGTGCGGTGAACATGCTGCCGCCGCCATACCTTCCGTTGTTCATAACCACCGTACAGACCCGCATATCCAGCGATTCGCCATCCATCTCGATGGAGATATCATGGTTCCGATAAAACATCAGGGTAGCCAGTATTCCCAGAAGATAGGACGGCATAGCTCCCAGCGCTTTAAACTGCTGGGTGGTGCGCCTGACAATCTCGGCGTCAAAGCCGAAGCCGGAAAAGTTAACGAAAAGGCGTTCCTCCTGGCGACCGTCTTTCGTGTATGCAACGATACCGAGGTCGACAACACGCTTTTTCAGCCTTAAAAGACAGCGGCAGGCTTCTTCACAGCGGCGGGGTATTCCAACAGTACGGATGTAATCGCTGCCGGTCCCCGTGCTGACAATGCCCAGCGTGGCATCCCTGATATTACCGGAGGTGTAAAGCCCGTTGACAATCTCGTTGATGGTGCCGTCACCGCCGACGGACACCACCATATCATAGCCGTTCCTGGCCGACTCCCTGGCCAGCTCGATGGCGTGGCCGGGGGCCTCGGTAATATCATAGTCGAAGCGCAGGCCGTTGCCCCGGAACATGTCCATAATCCGCGGCCACTCGCGGCCGGTCCGGCCGGCACCGGCCACCGGATTAACGATGCATTTAGCGTATGATGAACTCAAGTTGTTCCCCGTTCCCCAGAGTTTGCCGTATCCGCTAACTATTCTTCACGAGTATATCACTCGAAAGTAAGAGTATCCCTTAAAAGGTTAGAGTTACTGTTAAATTCACGTTAAGTTATCATAATAAATCTATAAAGGTTTTTCAACTCCACTCGGCCGCTCCTGCCCAGACCCGCGCCATCTCCCGGCCCAGTTGACGGTTTTCTTTCATTTCCAGTCGCGGATCCGCATTGAAAAGTTTGACCGCCTCATTCCGCGCTTTTTCCAGCAGAGCTACATCGGAGATTTTTGCCATACGCAGGTCGGGCAGTCCGCTCTGCCGCGTGCCGAAGAACTCGCCGGGACCCCTCATTTTAAGGTCTTCCTCGGCCAGCTTGAATCCGTCCTGCGTCTTCTCTATTATGTCAAGCCTTTGACGGGCGACTTCGGAGGGATTTTCCGTCAGCAACATACAGTAACTCTGCTCCTGGCCCCGCCCCACCCGACCGCGGAACTGGTGCAGCTGGGAAAGCCCGAATCGGTCGGCGCTTTCTATCAGCATGACGGAGGCATTGGGAATATCGATGCCGACCTCGATGACCGGCGTCGAGACCAGTATGTCCAGCTTACCGGCGCGGAAACTTTCCATGACAGTATCTTTATCCCTTGAAGACAGCCGACCGTGGAGAAGTCCCAGCTTTAAATCGGGGAAGACCTCCCGCGACAGGCGTTCGTATTCAACGACCGCCGCCTGGGCGGCGATAGACTCCGACTCTTCAATCAGGGGGCAGAGAATGAAAGTCTGACGGCCTTCCGCCACCTGCTTTCTCACGAAGGCGTAAGCGCTCTCGCGCTGTTCAGGCTTAAGCCACTTTGTCTTTACCGTCTGACGACCCGGCGGCAATTCATCAATCACCGAGAGGTCGAGGTCGCCGTAAAGCGTCAGCGCCAGTGTCCTGGGAATCGGTGTGGCCGTCATCACCAGCATGTGGGGGCTGAATCCCTTTTCCCTTAATGCCGAACGCTGCTCCACGCCGAAGCGGTGCTGCTCATCCACCACCGCCAGCCCCAGCTTATGAAAGCCGACGCCCTTCTGGACGATGGCGTGGGTACCGATGACGATATCGATTTCTCCCGACTGTACCTCCTGCCGTATCTGCTTTTTGCCTGACTGCCGGATATCGCCGATGAGCAGGGCCACTTTAAGGGGGCGTGGTAAAATGCCCGTATAGCTTTTAAGATATCCGTCTCCGTCCTGGCTGCCCAGCTTCGAGAGAAGTCCGCCTATGGTAGCGAAATGCTGTTCGGCGAGGATTTCCGTGGGTGCCATAAAAGCCGCCTGAAAGCCGTTGGACGCCGCCGCCAGCAGGGCCGCCGTGGCTACCACCGTTTTACCGCTGCCCACCTCCCCCTGCAACAGCCGGCTCATCGGCTGCGATTTCCGCAGGTCGGCCATGATTTCCTTGATTACCTTATCCTGGGCGGCGGTCAGGGTAAAGGGGAGCGATTTTAGAAAATCATCGATTACCGGCTGTCCGGTATCGAACGAACTGCCCGGCCGGCCTTCCTGCCAGTCCCGCTTCTTGCTCATGACGCCCAGCTGGAGAAGGAACAGTTCGTCGAAAGCCAGCCTTACTCTGGCTTTATCCTTGGTTGATGTATCATCCGGGTAATGCGCCTGGCTGATAGCCGCCGGCAATTCCAGGAGGTCCAGTCGTTTGCGCATCTCCGGAGGGAGAAATTCAGGCACCTGCCCGGTAAAACGGTCGACCGCCTCTTTCATCAGCTTCCTGACCTGCCGCGGCCGCAGGCCCTGCGTCAGCGGGTAGACGGGCACCAGCCGGGCGGTATGCACCAGGTCCTGGCCTTCCATAAACTCCCACTCCGGTGAAAGAAAGACATGGCGGCCTTTAAAAAGGCTGACGCGACCGCTGAGCATGATACGGGCGTTGGTGTTCAGCGTCTTGGCCAGGTACGGCTGGTTGAACCAGACCACCCGGATATTACCCGTTTCATCGCCGACGATAGCCTCGGCGCTGCGCCGCCCGCCCGGGCGGGTTTCCTGCGCCTGCCAGATGTTGGCCACGATGGTTTGCTCCTCGCCCTCGACCAGCTGCGAGATGAACTTCAACTGACTGTAATCGAGGTGGCGGTGGGGGAAAAAGTAGAGGAGGTCGCGTACCGTTTTAACGCCGAGTTTACCGAACTTTGTCGCCAGCGCGGTGCTGATGCCTTTAACAACGGTAACCGGCATATCGAGGGCGTTACCGTCTGCCAGAACCGCAGTTTTTTTAGTTTTCGGGGTGGTCTTTCTGGCGCGTGCAGGTGGCTTACTGGCAGCCGGTTTGGCGGCGATATCTTTCTTACCCGCCATTTCGTCGAGAAAGACCAGGACATCTTTCACCCAGGCCTGCCGCTTTTCCGGGTCCATTGAGTTATAGCTTGTACCGAAAAGCTTCCGGAAACGCTGCAGCCGGCGGGGGCTGCCTGCCGATTCCACAGCTTGAGTCGACCAGTTTTTCAGGAATTTGTCCATTCCGCCGAAGACGGCGGTATCGTTATAGCCTTTCTGCTGTTCTAAATCGAGAATTTTTCTCAAAGAATCGTCGTTCATAAATAAAGCTTCCCCGCCACATTATAGCCAATTTATTAGAGAAAAGCA
>CAYNDI010000042.1:0-12822 GCA_964395955.1 uncultured Dehalococcoidaceae bacterium | reverse complement strand
TTGTCAGTTGGCGCTATGAAAGTAATAGCCGACACCCGGTTCAGTGATGATATACCTGGGTTGCGATGGCGTCGGTTCAATCTTCTGACGTAAATGGGAAACGTAAATCCTTACATAGTCCACGTCATCGATGTATTCCCAGCCCCAGATGTTTTCCAGGACCTGCTGGTGAGTTAATATGCGGTCGGCGTTCTCCACAAGCAGCGCCAGGAGGCGGAATTCCCGTGGCGTAAGTTTTAACTTGTTGCCTTTAACGGTGACTTTCCTTTCCGCCACGTCTACGGTCAGATAATCATTACTGAAAACTACTTTCTTGCGGTGATTCCGCTGCGAAATCGTCTCGATGCGCCGGAAAGCAGCTTTCACCCTGGCCAGCAGCTCCCGGTTCCCCACCGGTTTAGCCAGGTATTCGTCAGCGCCGCATTCGAGCCCGCGGACAATATCGTCCTCGGAGAATCGTTTGCCGGTCAGCATAATAATGGGGACATCACTGGCTTCACGAATCAAACGACAGGTCTGCCAGCCATCGATTTCCGGCATCATGACATCCAGCAAAACCAGGTCGGGTTTACCTTCAAAAAAAATACGTACGGCTTCCTGCCCGCTACCGGCTTTTTTTATCTCGTATCCCTTGCCGCCCAGAACCTGTTCCGCCAGTCTAAGCTGGGCAGGCTCATCATCGACAATCAATATCTTCCTGGTCATCCCGCTCCCTGCGAAGGTTGGCTGTTCCCGGTCTTGCCTGGCCTGCCTTCAGGCTGACTGACAATATTATCCAGCAGGACTTGCAGACGCTTGCCGCTATTCAGGACATCGTTCAGGTTGTGTCTCTGTTCATCGTTTATTTTACCGGGTATTTCCTCGAGCATCAGCTCGGCATAACCGATGATTATATATAGCTGCGTGCGGATATCATGCGACAATTTCGCCAGCGATTTGGACTGATGATTATCTCTTACGAAATCATCGTCAACCAGTAGCCAGCGTCTTTCCGGGGCTTTCTGTCGCTCCTTGGATTCCCCACTGGCTTTTTTCTGCTCCACCCTGCGAACTTCTTTGTATGCCATTAGTAAGATATTAGCACATAATATGCCAGTGGGCAATAGATTCGCAAGTAACGAAGGCTCGTTTTTGAACGTGTGGAACATGGGAGTGATAAGATGTGATGATAATGTTACACGTAGGGAGTAACCATTGAAATACAGGGTGGTTGCGGGGCGGTACGGCCCATGCGAAGAACTGTGATAAAATACAGGATTAATTTAAAGAAGAAAAAACCGGCTCAGGGCCGGTTTGAAAGTGCCTTAATGTAGATATGGATGCTTCTATCCAGGTAGGCAACGGCAACATCTTCCCTTTTAAATTGAAGTTCACTGCCAGCGCCGGTGCGGTAAGACCTTATCTTATTCTGGGAACACCATCGCCTGATGGTGGCGGGGTGTACCTCAAAAATACCGGCGACTTCACGGGTGGTCAGCATGGTGCTTTTCGACTTCCCGTTATGCTCCGGCCCTTGAAGAGAGTTATGTTTTACCATGTCTCCGCCATAACAATTTCAGGTTCCGGCTCGTGCCCGAACCAGTGATTAAAAACCGAACCCGCAGGGGCATCGGTCATAATTCTTTCCTTGACATCTTCGTAGTATCCCTGGTACTCGTGTATCTGCTCGCCATCCTCATCAAATACCATGACCATATCGTTCTGAACTCTGATAACCGTTTTAATCATGAACTTTTTAAACTCCCTGACTCTTTTCTCTTCTTATATCGTAGAATATATATGTTAAGTTATTCATAAAATCGGCATTAAAACGCATAAATAATATGTTAAATTTTGTATAGCGCCCCGCTGCGTTGCAGTTGCTCCGACTATTTCATATAATTAATAGGAGAGTATGCCTGCAAAGGAGTCTATGAGCCGACTTATCGAGGAATTTCAGAAAGCATCACGGGCGGAAACTCCGGCAATGGGTTTCAGGACGGCCCGTGCTGCCAGGCCAGCGCCGAAAATGGTGCTTATTGCCAGCCTGGAGTCCAAAGCAGTTGAGAAACAAGCCGACTTACTTGACGGCGCTCACGCCGCTCTGATTAACTTTACCGGAACCGCTCTGACGATAAAGTCAGCCCAGAATATAGCTTCCCCTCTGCCGGACATACCCTGGGGATTCTATCTGGGAGACGATGACAGTAAAAAAGCCGCGGCGCTGGTAAAAGCGGGGGCCGACTTCATGGTATTCCCCGCCGCCAGCCCTGTTTCAACTATCCCGGGTGAAGAAAAGGTCGGCAAGGTTCTCCAGGTGGAATCGTCCATGGATGACGGTTTATTGAGGGCTGCTAACGACCTGCCGGTGGATGCCGTGCTTATCGCCGATACGTATGAAGGCGGCGGTTCGCTGGTGTGGCATCAGTTGATGATATACCAGCACCTGGCGAATTTCATTTCCAAACCGCTGATAGTACCCGTCCCGGCCGCTATTACAGGGGTGGAGCTTAAAGCTCTCTGGGAAGCCGGGGTAGACGGCATTATGGTGGAGACGGATACAGCCGGGGCCGAGGGGCTGAAAAACCTGCGCCAGGCCATCGATACCTTGCCGCCGCGCTCCGCGCGAAAGCGCGGTAAAGCCGATGCCTTATTACCCCACCTCCCCGGTGAGGCCAGAGCGGAACCTCCCGACGAAGACGAGGACGAATAACGTAGATTACGGATAATTTACTTCTTCCCGGAATCTGTCTTAAAGCTGCCTTCCCAGCCTTCTTTTATCGTGCCGGCGCCGCACATTATCGCCATGACGATATGGGGTTTGCGGTACTCCAGCAGTTTTATCGGCCCGTGGGGCAGTCCCCTCGGTATAAAAAGAGCGCTCGTGGTGTTAAAACGGAGCGGTTGACCGCCGACCGTAAATTCCATGTCGGCGCCCAGGTCCTCGGGATTATCAGGGTCGCCGCCGATGTGCAGGACAATCTCGTCAAAATTTTTATGCGCCATCTCCGGCATTGCCGCTCCGGTCATCTTTGACCTGGGGATATCGAACGTCCAGCCCCACTCGATATAGTATTTCACGCCCGGTATCTGTACACCGCTCATATAGGTCAGGGTAGGGGCGGTGCGCCCCTGGGTAAACTCGGCTCCCGCCTCCCGCATGGGACTGCGTACCGCGTACTGCTCGTAGTCGAAGTCCTTTTGCTTTACGGGCAGTCCCGTCTTGGCATCGTGTATCCCGCTTTCGCCCCAGGCCTCCCCGGCGGTGCCGGTGCCTATCATCATGGCCATCTGCATATGGGGGGCATCGAATTTCTTCCAGATAACGGGACCGTGCGGCGTGCCCTTGGGAATGTAGAAAAAGGTGGAGGTATTGAAGGTAATCGGCTGGCCTCCGACGTAAAATTCTATCTCGCCGCCGAGTACCTGCGGCGTTTTATAACTGCCGCCCCAGTGCATCACTATTTCGTCGTACTCGTGTACGTGCTCATGAAGGCTGGGATTGGGCTCCGGGATACCGTATATCCAGCCCGGCTCTATATAATGATTACAGCCCGGCACCTGTTTATCACTCATAATAGTCATGGTGGGGCTCTGCCGGTTTTTCACCCCGCCGAACGCCTCGTAATTGGGCTTTCTCACCAGGTATTTTTCGTAGTCAATATTTGCCATCGGTCTTGTCCCCCAAATCTGTCTAACTGTCTTGTGTTAATCATAGCCAGAGTATGAAAAAGTGTCAAAAATAGCTTCAAACGGCTTTACAGCGGGTCGCTGTGATAATATAATGCTGGGGTTGAAACATGAAAAACACATTAAACGAGCCGGAAGTCATACGAAAAATTACCGAGTGGGCTGACCGGAAGCCGGATATTCGGGCGGTACTCCTGACCAGCTCCCGCACGAGTCCGCAACCGAATCTCGACGCCTATTCCGATTACGATGTCATCCTGGTGGCGAAAGACATTCAGCCGTATTTAGAAGATGAGAGCTGGCTGGGGGACTTCGGCAGGGTACTTGTGGTATACCGGGAACACATGCAATCCGAATCTGGCTTTGATAGGTTCATCCGGGTTACGCAGTACGAAGACGGGCTGAAAATTGATTTTACCCTCTGGCCGGTGGGATTGTTAACACGAGCCGCCGCGGAACCGAAGCCTCCGGGATACCTTGATGATGGCTACAGAGTCATCTTGGATAAAGACGGGCTTACCGGCGGTATGGCGGCTCCGACCTATCAGGTATTCATTCCGACCGTTCCGACCGCAGCCGAGTACCATACCTGTGTAGAACATTTCTTTGTGAATGCTCCTTATGTGGCTAAATATATCCACCGCGGCGACCTGTTTCCCCTAAACTCAGTGCTGTATATTATGCGTGATGAAAGGCTCCGCCTGATGCTGGAGTGGCGGGTGGAAATCGACCATAACTGGTCGCTAAAAACGGGGTTCTATGGCAAGGGACTGGTCAAATACCTCACACCCGAAATCATCAGGGAACTGGAAAATACTTACACTGGTTCAGGAGAAGATGCGTATTGGAACGCCCTCTTCAGGATAATCGAGCTGTTCCGTAAGGTGGCCAGAGAGGTCGGACAGCACCTGGGCTATGCCTACCCCGAAGCCCTGGATACCCGTGTGGTAAAATACCTGTATAGAGTCATGGACATGAAATAGTACCCTCATATTTGTCTTGAATATATAAAGACCACCAGCGAGAGGAGGCAGCATGTTGAAACTGAGTCTAATATGTTTGCTTATTGCCGTGATTATGGTCTCGCTGCCGGGGTGTTCGGTTATCACCGGCGAAAGCGTCGGCGGCCCCACCGGCGAGGAGATTCCTGTGAATACCGAGTTCGGGCGGATGTTGGCTACCGTTCCTTATTCTGTTTTCGAGGAGCATGACATCTGGTTCGGCAATCCCGGGATACTGAAAAGTCTTTACGGACTCGAGGATATCAATTCCTTCGAGGAAGTGACGGAACTGCCGGAAGAAACCAGAATGCAATGGGCAGGAGTCTTTTTCGAGACCGGCATGATGAACCTGCCCTTCGCACGCTACCCGGAAATCCATGACCTAATCGGGTTTAATATTATGGCGGTCGACCGGGCTATATACGGCAACGTTATCCCTCCCCGCGGTTTCTCCATTCTGGAAGGGGACTTCGATGAAGCGTTGATTGGCCAGAAACTAATCGAGCAGGGCTACACGAAGACAGAGTACGGTAAGTACTCCTACTATGGGATACGCGGCGACTTTCAAATAGACATGATGCACCCGATGGGTCAGGTGGTACTGGCAAGTATGAACCGGGTAGCGGTACTGGATGACCTTATTATCCTCTCGCCGGTAACTAGTGACATCACCGGTATCTTCGACGCCATGGCCGGAGATGTGCCCTCCGTTATCGATAACGCTGTCTGCCGGGCGCTGGCCGATAGCCTTGGCGATACCCTGATGGCAACCTTGACCACTCCGGAACGTATTATATATTCCGACATGGCCAGCGAGGGGGGGAAACCGCTGATGTTTGATTTCACCGTCCCCGAGGACTGGGGCAGCCTGCAGGGTTACGAGATGGCCGCCCTCGGCTGCCGGGCCGATGGCGAAAACCGGTTCTTCGATATCGTTCTATATTATCAGGATAAAGACGCCGCCAGGGCGGATGGTAAAGAGATAGTCAGGCGGATACAGACCTATAAAATGGGTACTTGTATGGGCGGCACGATAAAACCCGACGACTCCTTCATGCTAGCAAACTGGTGGCAGCCCGGGGAGCCGGTTGTCACGGAATATGCGGAAGGCGTTATTCTTAAAATCACGTGCTCCCCTATTTCAGAGACACCACGCTGGATTTCGACGCTCACAGGGTCACGCGGCGTACCTTTCCGCGACCTGCTTTTCCTGGTGCCGGATCCAGCGCCGTACATCGGGGAAAACGAGGGACTTGCCATTTTGATTGAGGAAAATTAGTTGGTCACTCCGGTATATCAGGCTGGTCGTTGACAGTCTAGACGCCCTGTAGCATCTGGTAGGACTTGCCCTCGGTGGTGATGGCCGGGGCGATGACCATCTCGGCGTTATGAAACTCGCGGATGGTGGCGGCCCCGCAGAAGCCCATGGCCGTCCGCAGCGCTCCCACCAGGTTCTCCGAACCGTGGGTAAGGGAGGTCGGCCCGAAAAGCAGTTTTTGAAGCGTGGTGTTCGTCCCCACCTTGATACGTGTGCCGCGGGGTAGCGCCGGGTGGGGGTGGGACATACCCCAGTGATAGCCGCGGCCGGGGGCTTCTTTGACCTGGGCGACGTTGGAACCCAGCATCACGGCGTCGGCGCCGGCAGCGAAAGCCTTGCAGACGTCGCCGCCCTTGTGGAAACCGCCGTCGGTAATTATCGGCACGTATTTACCGGACTCCCGGTGATATTCGTCTCTGGCCGCCGCGCAGTCGATGGTGGCGGTAATCTGGGGGACGCCCATGCCGAGCACCTCGCGACTGGTGCAGGCGGCGCCGGGACCGACACCTACCAGCACTCCGGCGATGCCCGTCTTCATCAGTTCCAGGCAGGCGGTATAGCTGACGCAGTTCCCGACTATAATAGGAATTGGTATCTGCTCGCAGAGTTCGGAGAATATCAGACCGCGGTAGCTCTTGGAGATATGCCGGGCGCTGGTGACGGTAGACTGCACCACCAGGATATCGCAGCCCGCTTCGACGACGACGGGAGCCAGGTGCTTGGTATTAGCCGGTATTAAAGATATGGCGCAGGGTATCCCTGCCTTCTTGACTGCCTGTACCCGGTCGCCGACAAGGTTATCTTTTATCGGCTCTCTATAGACCTTCTGGAGCAGGGCGGTGACCTCGGCATCACCGGCTTTGGCGATTCTCTCCAGGACTTCGCCGGGATTGTCATAACGGGCCTGGATGCCGTCCAGATTGAGAACGCCGAGTCCGCCCAGCTTACCTATTTGAATAGCCAGGTTGACATCAACTACGGAGTCCATCGCCGAGGTTACGATAGGAATAGAAAAGGTAATGTCGCCGATTTGAAAATCAGTGGTAATCTGGTCGGGATTGATGGTGACATCCCCGGGCACGATGGCCACTTCGTCGAAACCGTAGGCGCGCCGTAACTGTTTGAACCTTGGTGTGGCCTTTTCACTGCACATATATGTGCTATTCATTATAACAAAAAACAAAAAGAAAATGCAATATGTTTTTGAACGTTACTATTTACATCTGGTTGTTTTCATACTCACCCCCTTTATGCCCCTCTCGTATACTCTCCCCTCTCCAGCTATAAATAACTGCGGTTTCTTCCCGTGTATCTGGCTGGAGAGGGGCTAGGGGTGAGGCTTGAACTTATCAACCAAAAACAAACGGAGCCTTATTAATGCTCAATCATCACAACTGCCGTTAATTTATCTTACCCGCCGGGGATTTGACAATTCTCTCCCCACCCTATATAATTCGTTCACCTAAATATTTGGTTGATGTTATGCTATATTTCTTTATTATTCTGGCGTTTATTTTTCTTATACCCGGCGGCATCGGGCTCTTCCATGTGAACGCCAATCTGGTAGCCGGGACCAACCTGTGGATATACGGGAATCTTACCTTCGGCACTTTTGTCGTCTTGGGCGTGGCCATGTTGATCTTTATAGCCCTTTTCAACGCCGAGTTTGACTAGGCATCAGGCCCATCCGAGCTTTTACCATATCCCCACCCAAAAGTTTACCACCGATAAGTGGCGTACTCCGCTCTCACAATCTCAAAGATAGACAGGCACAGGCACATCGTTCTATAATAATCAGGTTGAGGATTATATAAAAATGTCGGTTCTTTACGTTGTGGCTACCCCGATTGGCAATCTGGAAGATATATCGATGCGGGCTCTCCGCGTACTCCGCGAGGTCAAACTTATCGCCGCCGAGGATACCCGCAAGACGAGACGCCTGCTGACTGCTTACGATATCAGGACGCCCTTGACCAGCTACTACGAGCATAATAAGCTGTCTAAACTAGACCGTATCCTGGACAGGCTTGAGGAAGGGGATATCGCCCTGGTCTCCGAAGCGGGTATGCCCGGTATTTCCGACCCCGGTTATGAGCTTATCGTGGCGGCGGGAAAGAGAAATATCCCCGTCGTTCCGGTTCCGGGGCCTTCGGCGGTCATTACGGCGCTGGCTGTCTCCGGGCTGCCGACGGACAGGTTCTTATATATCGGTTTCCTGCCGAATAAATCCGGTGCCCGTCGCCGCGCACTGGAATCGGTTGCCGCTGAACCGGGCACCGTCATCGTCCTGGAAGCGCCGCACCGCCTGAAGGCGTCTTTGGAGGATATATTAACTGTTCTCGGCGACCGGCGTATGGCTGTCGGCCGCGAGCTTACCAAGCTCCACGAGGAGGTCTTTCGGGGGACCGTGAGCGAGGCTATGAACCACTTTACCGAGCCCAGGGGTGAGTTCACCCTGGTTATCGAAGGCAAGACCACGGCTGATAAACCGCAGATAACCGAGGCTATCGAGGGGCAGTTGCACAGGATGTACCTCAACGGCTTTAAAGCCAGAGAGGCAATTGCCACGGTAGCCTCGGCGACGGGACTGCCGAAGAAAGAGCTGTATAAAACCTGGCTCAGGCTGGACAAGGTCTGGGACAGAGATAGAGAAATCGCGTCAAAACTGGATAAGGAGTAAACGGATGCGTCGCGGCTGTATATCACTGGGTGAAATAAAATGCGATGAGTGCGGTAATGACATCCCCTATCCCGACCGCTACCTGGCCGTCAATGAAAAGGACGGCATCGAGGATGACGAGGGTGAAACCCGGCGTTACTGCGTGGAATGCTGCCTGAAGAAGGGCTATGCCCACTACAAAGAAGAAAAAGGCGAGAGGATACTGACCTTTTTCTAGGGCAGCCGTCCTGTCGTACCGGAACTTTCAAGCATGAGCGAGAGAATATTTATCGGCGTTGCCTGGCCTTACGCCAACGGTTCGTTACACCTGGGACAGATTGCCGGGGCCAACCTGCCGGCGGACATCTTTGCCCGCTACCACCGCCTCAAGGGTAACGAAGTATTGATGGTATCCGGTTCGGACCAGCACGGAACCCCAATAACCATTAAAGCCGAGCAGGAAGGAAAAAAACCCGAAGAAATAGCCGAGTTTTACCAGCGTGAATACCTCGACTGCTGGCAGCAGCTGGGGATTGTTTTTAATCTCTTTACCACCACCGGTACCAAGAACCATGCCGAAGTGGCGCAGGATATCTTTCTGAAACTTCTCGAAAAGGGCTATCTATATAAAGCCACCGTGTCCCAGTTATATTGTCCCCGGTGCCGGCGCTACCTGCCCGACCGTTATGTCGAAGGTGTTTGTCCTTCCTGTAACGCGCCCGGGGCACGCGGCGACCAGTGCGATGCCTGCGGCAAACCAATAAATGCCACGGAATTAATCAAGCCCTACTGCCGCACGTGTAAGACCACTCCCGTTTCCAGAGACTCGGAGCATTTCTTCCTGAAATTGAACGCTTTTCAGGAAAAACTTGGAAAATGGGTGGCCAGGCAAACCCACTGGCGGCCAAATGTTTCCGGGCTTACCAAGCGTTATTTAAGAGAGGGATTGAAGGACCGGGCCATCACGCGTGATATCGAATGGGGCGTGCCGGTGCCGGTCGAGGGCTTTGAGAATAAGCGACTCTACGTGTGGTTCGAGGCTGTTATCGGCTATCTTTCAGCATCGAAACAATGGGCATCTTTGCGCGGCGATAATGACGAATGGCGGCCTTTCTGGGGAGATGACGTCAAGAGCTATTACTTTATCGGCAAGGACAACATCCCCTTCCATACCCTTATCTGGCCGGCGATGCTGATGGGCTACGAAGGGCTGGCCCTCCCTTACGACGTGCCGTCCAATGAGTTCCTGACGATTGAAGGCAGGAAAATTTCTACCAGCCAGAACTGGGCGGTCTGGCTGCCGGACTACCTGGAACGGTATGACCCCGACCCCCTGCGGTATATACTCTCCATCAATATGCCGGAGACCAGCGATACCGATTTTTCCTGGCGGGAATTCGTCCGCCGCAACAACGACGAGCTGGTAGCCACCTATGGCAACCTGGTCAACCGGGTGCTGACATTCACCTACCGTAACTATGACGGGAGCGTACCGGAGCCCGGCGAACTTGATGAAACTGATAAGAAATTGGTAGAAAACACGGCATCCTGCCTGGATCAAGTGGGTGAAATGATTTCTCGGTGTAATTTCAGGCAGGCGGTCATAACGGCTATGTCCGCCGCCCGTGATGCCAACCGCTACCTCGATGATAAAGAGCCCTGGAAGGTGATTAAAGAAGACAGGCAGGCGGCGGCTGCGTCTCTATACATGGCGCTCGGCGTTATTACCCAGCTTAAAACGATGTTTCACCCCTTCCTCCCCTTCAGCTCCCAGAAGGTTCACGAGTATCTCGGATTTAGCGGCAGGGTAGAGGAATACGGCTGGCAGCCGCAAACACTGCCGCCGGGCCAGAAACTGAGGGAGCCGCAGCCTCTATTCAAAAAGCTGGACGAGAGTATTATCGAAGAGGAGACCCGGCGCATTGGAACTTGACCAGATATACGCCCCGGTACAGGAAGATTTGAAAAAGGTCCGGGAAACGTTGAAGTCCGTCAGCCGTGTCGATTTCGGCTGGCTGGCGGAGCAGATACATCATGTCGTCAGGGAAACCGGCAAGGGAATCCGGCCGGCGCTGACCCTGCTCTCGGGCAGGTCGTATGAATATGACCTTACTTACCTGCTGCCGATGGCGGTTTCCGTCGAACTGATGCACACCGCTACCCTCGTCCATGATGACGCCATCGATAAGTCTTCGACGCGGCGGGGACAGGAGACGATTAACAGTATCTGGGGCGACGAGATAGCCATCCTCCTGGGCGATTACCTCTTCGCCAAGGCCGGTGAGTTCGTCGCGGATACGCAAACACCCCGGGTCGTCAAGCTCTTTTCGCAGACCCTGGGTACGATTTCCAGCGGCGAGATTGTCCAGTTCCGCGCGGCTTTCAATCCGGACCAGACGCGTGAGGACTACTTCCACCGCATTTACGGAAAAACCGCCTCCCTGTTTTCACTGTCAACGCAGTCGGGCGCCATTTTAAGTAAGGCTTCGGAGGAATCGGTAGCGGTGATGAAAGAGTACGGCGACAGCCTGGGTATCGCCTTTCAAATCGTGGACGATATCCTGGACTTTACCAGCACCAAAGAAAAGCTGGGCAAACCGGTAGGCTCGGATTTAATGCAGGGCACCCTGACGCTGCCGGCCATGTTCCTCATGGAACGTTACCCCGACGATAACCCCATCAGGAAGCTCTTTGAGACGAGGGACAATAAATACGTGGGGCAGGCTATTGAGATGGTGCTTGGTTCATCGATTGTTCATGATTGCTATGATGTTGCCAGAGAGTACTGCGACCGGGCCTGCCGTAATCTTAAAACGCTGCCCAAGCTGGCCAGCCGTCAGTCGCTGCTGGACCTGGCCGATTACGTTATCAGGCAGGGAACCTAAATAGACTGTTCCCCCAATGGGATTTTATGGTTCTTTCGGTATTTGGTCGGCAGGGGATAATCCCGCCCCTTCCCCACACCTCGATAGTTATCTTTTCCCACCCGGGCCGCCCTCGTGCCATCCTCGGCTTATCCCGTAGATTTAAATCTCTAACTCTCCCTCTATCCGCCTCTCCGTCGACGGAGAGGGGGAACTAAAGGGGGTGAGGTCTATATTTTATCTCTCCAAAAAGGGAGTGCGCAGCGAGAAGGGTGCCAGCCCCTCTCAAAAAAACATCCCCCTCTTGAACATCATAGAAAGACGAGTGAAAAGAATAAACCTGTTCGAGAGGGGGACCAAGGGGGTGAGTATAAAAAATCAATCGCCGGCTAACAGTGCTGTTTTTAGTCGCCCGTCCAGATACTCCCGTCGGTGTAGGTCTCTTTTTTCGATGTCGGCAGTTTCTCTTTAAAGCGGTCGACGGCATACTGGCTGGCGGCATAGCCTTCCTCCCGGTGTCCCGCCGATATCGCCACCACGAAGTTAATTTCGCCGACTTTCAGCTTGCCGGTGCGGTGGTAAATTGCCACCTGGTTTACCGGCCACTTTTGTTTTATCTCGGCGGCTATCTCGTGTAGTCCATCTACAGCCCGGCCACTGGCGTCTTCGTACTCCACCGAAAGGACCGCTTTACCGCGGGAATTATCGCGTATCAGGCCGATATAGGCCACCACACAACCGCTATCGGGAGTCTTGACCCGGTTAATCACCTGCTCCGGAGATATAGGCTTATCTGAAAGCTGAATTATATTTACATCAGGATTATTCATTTACCTCACCAGTATGTCCCTTTCAGGGGGAAGATATAGAGAGAGGGGCGATAGCCCCTCCTGAATATCCTTTTAAATCATCTGTAAATTTACACCTGATACCTGATGAACTCCCGTAAAAATTCCAGGCTATTAATCTGTTCCCGCCGGGTTCTGCTCGGGGACGAGGCGGGGTATGCCCGGCGTTTTCTTGGGTTTAAGAACAGGCTCGCCCTCGGCTACCGGCTTTACCGGCGCCGGGGTAGTCGTTTTCCTGACCTTCTTCCTGGGCTTGGCCAGGCCTATTTCCACGAATACTCTATCCAGCTCTTCACCTTCGAGGGTCTCCTGGGCAATCAGTTTGCTGGCCAGGGCTTTCAGCTGGGATTTATTTTCGGCCAGAATCCTCCTGGCTGTCTCGTGGGATTCTTTTATAATACGGTTTATCTCCTGGTCGATGGCGTCGGCTACCTTATCGCCGTAGTCCTTCTGCTCGGAAATT
>CAYNDI010000041.1:1444-12879 GCA_964395955.1 uncultured Dehalococcoidaceae bacterium | reverse complement strand
AGAGGGGAATAGCTTGGTATATTTAATATATTTCATCGGTATCAGAAAAACCTGCTCTGGTGTTGTTGGTTGCCCACCTACACCTATGACGATAAAGACAGGCGTTTCGTTGTCTATTACCTTATATCGTGTAAGTTGATATGGTTTACACCATTCAAGGGCTCCGTTGTAAAGCCCTGACCGGTACTTTGCTTCAATAAAAAATTCTTTACCGCTAATTCGTGACCTAAATTTGAAGTCGGGTGCTTTCGAAGATTCAATGAAGCTGTCCCTATTAGACGTATAATCATGAGTCTTATGCACTATATAATAATTATTGTTAGGAAAGAGGGTCTTAGTAACATACCTTTCAAATTCGTCGCCTTTAACATAGCTCTCTGGTTTCCTGGCCTCATCTAAAGCTTTTTTTAATACTCGTGTAATTAAACCCATTTCCCACCTCTTTTTTCAGATTAGGATATATTTTTGGATATTGCAATAAGAAAAAAGTACTACTGTTTGGATAGCCGTGTTAAGAATTATAATATTTTCCCCCCTGAGAATATGATGAGTAGTTTTATGGGCTTCCTTGTCTCCCTACTATCATTCCCCGTATAATTAAACCGTATGTTTGAAGTCCTCTCGGAAAAGCTCGGTAACGTTTTCCGCCTGCTGGGCAACCGCGGCAAGCTCACCGAAAAAGACATCGATGAAGCCCTGCGCCAGGTACGCCTGGCCCTTTTAGAGGCGGACGTCAACTTCAAAGTGGTCAAGGATTTCACCGGCCGCGTCAAGGAACGCTCCATCGGCAAAGAGGTCATGGAGAGCCTTTCCCCCGCCCAGCAGATAATCAAAATCGTTAACGAAGAGCTTATCAAGACCCTCGGCGACGGCGCAACGAGCAAGCTGGCTTCGGCTTCCCAGCCCCCCACTGTTATCCTGATGGCGGGTTTACAGGGCAGCGGCAAGACCACCACCGCCGCCAAGCTGGCTCTGCTTTTAAAGCACGGCGGCCACAAGCCCCTGATGGTAGCTGCGGACAACCGGCGCCCCGCCGCCATCGAGCAGCTGGTGACGCTGGGCAAGCAGCTCGACGTCCCGGTTCACAGCGAAGACCCCATGACACGCAGCAAAGATATCTGCGCCCACGCTTTATCACAGGCGAAGAAAATTGCCGCCACCCATGTCATTATCGATACCGCGGGCCGACTCCACATCGATGAGGAATTAATGAAGGAACTTGAGCAGGTCAGGAAAGTCGTCAAACCGGACGAGGTGCTGCTGGTGGTGGACGCCATGACCGGTCAGGACGCCGTCCGCGTTGCCGAGGAATTCCACGCCAAGGTCCAGCTGACCGGCCTGGTCATGACCAAGATGGACGGTGATGCCCGCGGCGGCGCCGCCCTCTCTATCCGCTGGGTCAGCGGCGTGCCCATCAAGTTCATCGGCACCGGTGAAAAAACGGACGCCTTCGAGCCGTTCTACCCCGATAGACTGGCTTCCCGTATCCTGGGCATGGGCGATGTCCTCACCTTCATTGAGAAAGCGGAACAGACCCTCGACGAAAAGAAAGCCGAAGAACTTCAGAAAAAGGTAAAGACAGCCACCTTTAATTTAGAAGACTTCCTCGAGCAGTTGAAGTCCATCCGGAAGATGGGGCCGATTGCCCAGCTGGCCGAGATGCTCCCGGGCATCGGGAAAATCGCCAGCAAGGTGCCCGAAGGCGTTCAGGAAGCCCAGTTACAAAAGGTCGAGGCTATTATATGTTCCATGACCCCCCGGG
The DNA here is from genome assembly GCA_964395955.1 of uncultured Dehalococcoidaceae bacterium. Lineage (GTDB taxonomy): Bacteria > Chloroflexota > Dehalococcoidia > Dehalococcoidales > RBG-16-60-22 > CAYVPT01. The sequence goes on along the minus strand of CAYNDI010000041.1, from coordinate 11,117 downwards.
AGAGGCAGAATCCTAACATCATCGGGGGGAGCCGGAGGAAACGAATCGCCCGGGGCAGCGGCACCGGCACCCATGATGTCAATCAGCTGCTCAACCAGTTCTCGCAGATGCAGAAGCTCATGAAGATGGGCATAAGCGGCAAGCTGCCCAAGAACATCATGGGGATGTTTAAGTAGCCCTGTTCCGCCGGCTAGTACTCGAACGTAGTGGTAGAGTCGTTCACATTGATAGTATAGGTTGTTCCCGTCGTAAAATCGCTTCCCAGGTTGACGTACTTTTCAAAGAACGTGTATATTGCCGGACAGAACTTGTCCGTGGGGTGCTGGACCGTTACCTCGAGGTTCACGGTGTTGCCTTCCCGCGTCATCTCGATGTCGTGGAAGGTGGTACAGCCGTCCGAGAGGCCGCCTTTGATATAAACACTTACCTGTGGGGGATTCGACAGCAACAGGGTAATGTTTACTTCGTGTATCGGGGCCGGGCGTATCTCGAAGTCCGACAGCATCCGCTGGCTAATCATGTCCCAGGCCCCGTCCATGACCGCCGTTGTAACCCGGCCTCCCTCCACTGTAATTTCTGTTGTGTGGTGCGTTTCCGCATAGGCCAGCATACGCCTGCCACGGTCGCCGTAACCGGCATGCCGACTATCAAATTCGATGGTGAACTGCCAGCCGTTTCCCACGGAAGTGGTGCCCGTTGCCTTTAAAGTTTCAGATATGCCGTCGAACAGAAAAGTGGTCTCCAATCTCACAAATTCCAGAGCAGTCTGCCGGCTTCCATCTTGAGATCCGGTAGAAGGCTGGCTGCAAGCGCTACTAAAAAGTGTCAGCAATACCATCATTGTGAGGAGGCAGGCCGGTATAATCCCGTGCTTTTTTAGCATTTTCATGTCCCTGATTATTATAACGCAATTATGATAAAAAGGTTGGGTACAAACCCGGTCTATCCTTCCGCTGACTTCTGACTTTCAATATTCATAACGTCACGGGAAAAGAATCCGGCTATTGCACTAATCATTACAGCCGCCCCGGAAATGAGAAATGTCAGACGCACGCCGATGGCATCCGCTAACGGCCCGGTAACCGCCAGTCCCAGGGGCATCATCGCGCCGGTAATCGAGCCCATCAGCGCAAAAAACCTCCCCTGAACGTCTCTATCCACCACTGATTGAAATACTGCCATCACAGAGCCGTTCATAAAAGCGCCGCTCATCCCGGCGACAAATAACATCGCTATGCCCATTAAAAACAGGCTTTCCGTGGTGAAACTGAACACCATTATAGCGATAGCCTGGATGATTAAAAACGTAAAAGTTGTGACAATGCGCCGCTTAAAACCGCCCCATATCCCCAAAATAAGGCCGCCGGAAATAAGACCGACACCCCTGGCGGTCATTAACCAGCCGAGTCTAAACACTTCACCGCCTAAATGATCTGTAACAAATATAGGCAATAAGGAATTGCCGGGGGCGGCAAAAAAACTCATCACAGAAAATAGTATTAAGAGCAGCAGCAATCCCCGCGACGACGCTACATAACGGAAACCCTGTACCATATCGTCGATAACATTGGGTTTGACGGATAAAGTTGTACGCGGGGGTTGAGGTATTCCCAGCGGTATCAAAAACCCGATGGCGATCACGGCGGTGATGATATCTACGGAGAGCACCCACTGCATTTCTAGTGCTTCTATGAGAAAAGCGCCAACCGGCGGGGCAACGATATACATGGCACCTCGAAGCGTCATGTTAAGACCATTGGCCCTGGCAAGATGTTTCTCCGGAACAATCATGGGGATGGAAGCGTCCAGCGCCGGCATTTGGAAAGACCCGCTGATTCCCCTGCCCGCCATTACAGCATAGATATGCCAGATTTGTAGGGTATCCGTATAAAATAAAACGACCAGCACCAGCGTTAACAGCATGGTCGCAAGGTCGCCGAAGATCATGATTTTCTTCCGGTCCCACCGGTCGATAAACGGCCCGATGAACGGCCCCAATATGACACCCGGGATGATACCGACCATCACGGCCATGGCCAGCACCGTGGCGGAACCCGTCTCTCTGGCCAGATACCAGGCGAGGGCAAAACCTACCACGGAACTGCCGAACATCGAGGCTGCCTGGCTGGACCATAATACGAAGAATTTTTTAATTTCAGGTTCTCCCTCACGAAATATCGTAAATAGCGGTACTTGAGGATAATGCGATGTTGTTTAGTATATGGGTTTATATATTGGATTTCAACCAAAAATAATGGGGATGTTCAAGTAGGGGACACAGCAGGTCGTTTATTCTAACTTTACCACTCCCCCCTCCAGCCGGATTCCGTCTTGCCGGGCATCAGAGACCGGAGAGGGGAGTGTAATTAAGAGAAGGCAGAATTAATAGCCGATTTCGCGCAATCGGCAGGAATAAGTCAACATTAGCGGAAAAGGCAGGTGACTATTTAGTTTCTTCTATGGGCATCTCCTCCGCCTTCTGATATTCCAGGTCCATCAGCGGCTTGCTGAACATCGCCAGGGGAAGGATAACCAGCCATGCTCCGGAGGCTATAAAATAAAGTGAACGTATGCCCAGCCAGTCCGCCACCGGCCCGCCCATTATCAGCCCCAGTGGAAAGGCCGCTGTGACTATCGAACCATATAACGAGAACACCCGCCCCTGCATGTCCTTGGCAATAACGGAATTCAATATTGCTCCGAGGGGAGCGGAGACCAGAGCCATGCCCACTCCCATAAACAGCATGGAGGGAACCGTGGTAGCGTAGTAAATAGTGGGGGATGTAAATCCCAGCCCTATACTACATGGTATCATAATAAAAAACCCTAGGAATGCTGTCCAAATGCGCTTTTTAAATCCACCCCATACGCCCAGCAATAAACCTCCTAAAATCCCGCCGATGCCGCTGGCGGAGGTAAGCCAGCCCAGTTTCAATACATCTCCTTCCAGGTGAGTATTCACCAGTACCGGTATCAGGCTGGACGCCGGTGCTACGAAGAATATGAGGAAAGCCATCATGCCTATTAGAATGGGCAGCCCCGACTTTGCCCAGACATAACGGAAACCCTGTTTCATATCGTCGAAGTGACTGGCTTTCACTGACAGGGTAGTGCGCTCCGGCTGCGGTATTATCAGCGGCAGCAGGCAGGCGACCGCGATGATAGCGGTGATGATATCCACGGAAAGTACTCCCTGCATGGGCAAGGTTTCCATGAGAAAAGCGCCGGCGGGCGGTGCCACAATCCTGATGGCGCTCTGCAGCATCTGGTAGAGTCCGTTGGCCCGCACCAGGTGTTTTTCCGGCACAATCATGGGAATGGAAGCTCCCAGGGCCGGCATCTGGAATGTTTCACCGATTGCCCTGCCCATCATAATAAGGTAAATGTGCCATATCTGGACGGCGTCCATCGCGAACAGCACGACCAGCACAACCGTTAAAAGCATGACGTAAAGGTCGGCGAAAATCAGAATCATTTTCCGGTTCCACCGGTCGATAAAGGGCCCGATGAAAGGTCCCAGGACGATCTGCGGTATCATGGCGACCATCAGCGCAGTGGCGAGTATCGTGGCGGAGCCGGTCTCCCGGGTCAGGTACCAGGCCAGCGCAAAGTTCACCACGGCGCTGCCGAACAGGGAAGCCGCCTGGCTGGACCAGAGGACGAAGAACTTACGCATGTCGTCTCCTCAAATTGTGTTTAAAAGTCATGGATTCGTAGTGACTATATCATGGAGAAATAATATTGGGAAGAGATATAAATCGTTCTACTTTTGCTCTATGAATTACTCCGTTTTCCGGCGCCTTTCTGGCGGGCTGGAGAAAGTGCCTTTTATCATCGCTTCACAAACCTGCCCGAAAGCATCCAAATCGACTTCCGGGTCCAGCGATTTATGGATCATAATCCCAAACACCATACCCATAATGGCGCGGGCTATTGACAGGGGGTCGAGCCTGGCGTTGATTACTCCCGTTTGCTGATAATACTTGATTAGCTCGATTAGCTTGTCATGGGTCCTGTCCTGCGATTCCAGTACAGCTTCACGAACAACGTTATTACGGGTGGCCTCAGCATAAAAATTTAGTTGAACGCTGATGCCCTTGCTAATGTCATCCTGTTTTATGAGAGAAAGCCAGAACCGGATAATATTATTAAGTGATTCATCTGGATTTTCGGAAATTAATGATTCTAAGGAAAGAATAGACCAATCACTATATGTCTTTACAGCCGCTACTACTATATCTTCCTTGCTGGAGAAATAATTATATACAGCTCCTGGACTCAGGTTGGCAGCCTTATAAATATCCTGCATGGTGGTATTATGAAAGCCTTTTTCCATAAAACAACTAAATGCGGCTTCCAGAATCTCGGCGCGCCTGGCTTCCAGGTAGGCTTTGGGCACTTTGGGTGACATGGCTGCCTCCCATAAATCGAACGTACGGTTTATTTATAGACTATTCAGTCTATTTTGTCAAGAGAGAATTTGACAGCAGGAAGCGGGTGGGTTTATTGTGAGTGCGGAGACCGGACCGTATCATTGACGGAGTATCTGAAAGACATGATGAAAAGGAGACGTAGGCAGTCATGAACGAAAAGAGGGTATTTACCGATAAAGAACTCGAGGAAATGGGAACGCGGACGCTGGACCAGGTACTGGAGGCAATCGATGCCGGAAGCAAGGAGAAGGCTAAAGAGCTGGCTAACCGGATGTACCGGGAGTTCAACCACCTACATGACGGTTACTTTACCTGGGTAACCGGCCTGCAGACATATATCTATGACAAACTCGGAGTTGATGCCGTTGAGGAAGCCGAACGGCAGGCCCATACCATCGAGTCAAAAATAGCCTTTATTCCGTCCGGGGAGACCGATTTCCGCAAACGGGTGGAAGGTATGGCCGGAGGATTGCAGGGGCATCTCCAGCCCATTACCGTCAGGGAGGATGATGAAAAAGTGACTATAACTATGAAACCCTGCGGTTCCGGGAAACGGCTTATCTTGATGGGCGGCTATGACGCCGGCCTGGGAAGAGTCAAAGAAGCCCACCGTATCACCTGGGGCCAGAAGGATTTTCCCCTCTATTGTGTCCACTGCCCGGTTATGGAGGCGCTGGATATAGAGAACACCGGTGATTTCGCGTTCTGCCACTTTGTATCTGACCCGATAGGTGAGGAAGACTGCCAGTTCGTCTTTTACAAGGACCCGGCGGATATCCCGGAAGAGTTCTATACGCGGATAGGCAAGGAAAAACCTTATTCCAGATAGTCCTTGAGCTTGCGGCTGCGGGATGGGTGGCGCAGTTTTCTTAACGCTTTGGCTTCAATCTGCCGGATGCGTTCCCGCGTCACGTTGAACTCCACCCCCACCTCTTCCAGCGTACGGCTCCGCCCGTCTTCCAGTCCGAACCTCAACTGCAGTACCCGCTGCTCGCGGGGAGTCAGCGTTCCCAGCACGTCCTCGATTTGTTCTTTTAAGAGCTGCTTGGACGCGATATCCACCGGCGGCAGGGCGTTCCTGTCCTCGATAGAGTTACCGAGGGGGCTGTCTTCTTCCTCGCCGATGGGCGATTCCAGGGATATGGGCAGCTGGGACACCTTCACGATTTCCCTGACCTTGTCCGAGGATACTTCCATCTCTTTGGCAATCTCTCGGGAGGTAGGCTCGCGACCGTACTCCTGGGCCAGGCGCCGGCTTATCCTGAGCAGCCGGTTGATGGTTTCCACCATGTGCACCGGGATGCGTATCGTACGGGCCTGGTCGGCGATGGCGCGGGTCAGTGCCTGCCGAATCCACCAGGTGGCGTAGGTGCTGAACTTATAGCCTTTACGGTAATCGAACTTTTCCACCGCCCGCATCAGCCCGATGTTGCCTTCCTGAATAAGGTCGAGCAGGGACATGCCCCGTCCGATATGCTTCTTGGCGACGCTGACCACCAGGCGCAGGTTGGCTTCGATAAGGTGCCTTTCCGCCCTTTTGCCCTCGTGGACGATACCGGTAAAGTGGATCGTCAGTACTCTTTCATCTGCCTGGACGGCGTCGAGAAACGCCCGGTCGGCGGTCAGCTTTTCAATGTTATTCAGCGAGACGTCATTGCTGATAGCTTGGCGGACGGTGCCGGGGAGCAGTCGACTCCCCAGAGAAAGATTGACCAGCATCTCTTCTACTTCGGTTACGGTTACTTCCATTGCCGTGGCTATATTGTGGATTACCTGCGGATCGATGGCGCTATTAATGCTTTCCTGTAATTTTTCATCATAGGTACTAGCCAGAAAGCCGTCTGTCTCGGGCAGGCCCAGCTGGCCCCGGAGCAGGGAGATTAGCTGAGCGGACTGATTGAGATTATGGAGTATCGCCATGATGATATCGGTGGCGGGAGGCTGCCGGCCGTGGTTCTGGGCGTACTCCTGCTTGATATTGGTGATGTATTTGCCCTCTTCCATCTGCTTGGCCAGGGTCTTCTCATTATCGGCGGTCAGGAGGTGCACCCGCCCGATTTCGTGAAGGTAGATGCGTACCGGGTCATCCGTAATATCCTGCTCGACCATATCATCGGCAGGTAATTCTATCTCCAGTTCCAGCGACCCTTCTTTCTTGTCGGTATTAAGGGGTTTCACCTTGGGCCAGGATTCATCGTCTTCGGAGGCATCCTCGTCTTCCATCTCATCGTCGGCTTCGATGTCGCCATTGAACTCGGCATCCGGTTTTTCATCGGAATCGTCGGCTTTTGGGCGCTGTACTTCTTCTTTTTTATCACCGTTATCCATGGTATCCCGTTCGTTCTTTTCCTTGTCCATCGGCTATCTCCTTACTTTTCCCGTGTAAGAGGAATTTCTTTTTTTACTCTTGCGGGAGTCCAGCTCTCTCAGTCTGGCGCTGGGTTCCATGCCTTCTTCCTGCAATCTGGCTATATCGGCGCCGGTACCGCCCGCTTCAACATCCAGGGCGAGTATTTCAGCCCTCTTGGCCTCGAAGTTGCGGTAGTATCTTTTTTCCAGTTCCAGAACGCAATCGGCGTACTTATTTTCGATGTTGTTCCCGGTCCCGGGCAGGCTCTTGTTAAAAATAACGTCCAGATGCTCGTGGACGGCCGGCTCCAGCTTATCGCGCAGCTCGGCCATGTCGGTCGCTTCCTGCCATACCCGGTAGATTTCCCGGTTTTCACTGTCTCTGAAATACTCTACAGACAGGTCGGTCGGCTGGTTTTTCAGCTCCGGGTACTTTAAAAGAAGCGCCAGGCAATATTCCTCACCGGAACTGGAAGCGCCTTTACCCGGTAGGCCGGTGGTTACCGGTTGTCGCGCCGGTGTTCTGCGTCTGGCCGGCGTTGCTTTCAGCCTGCTCAACGATGCTTTAATGGTGCCCATATCCACGTCTACCAGTCCCGCCATTTTCTGCAGGTAGTGCGCCTGCCGGATGGGGTCGCTGATGGCGGCGATAACGGGTAAAAGCTTCTCTACGGAGCCGGATTTGTCCCTCGCGGTGGTCAAATCCAGATTTACCGTGGTTTTCTCAAACATAAAATCAATCAGGGGCACCGCCCGGTCTATTAAAATCTGCCAGCTGCTGATGTCTTCTTTAATGACATCATCAGGGTCTTTGCCTTCCGGCAGGATGATTACCCTTATTTCGTTGTTCAGGATATTTTCATAACTGACGGTACGCAGCATGGCTTCCTCGCCGGCAGCATCGGCATCGAGAGATAGGACCAGGTTTTTACTCAGCTTCCTCAGGATGTTCACCTGCGTTTCCGTAATCGCCGTTCCCATGGAAGCCACCGCGTTGGCGATGCCGTTCTGGTGGGCCATGATGACATCCATGTAGCCTTCCATGATGATGGCGCTGTCCTGCTTTCTTATTTCTGCCGCGGCGCGGTCGATGCCGTAGAGGGTGCCGCTTTTATCGAAGGTCGGCGTCTGCGGCGAGTTCACGTACTTCGGCAGCGAGTCGTCAAGCACCCGCGCCCCGAAGCCGCTTACCCGTCCCCGGTTATCGCGGATGGGGAACATCAGCTTGCCGCGGAACCGGTCGTAGGTCCGGCCGTCTTCCGATTTACTGAGGAGTCCGGCAGCGACCATGGTCTCTTCGGTATGGCCTTTCTCCTTGAGATACTGCTTCAGGTCTTCCCAGCTATCGAGACTGAAACCGAGCTGAAAATCGGCGATGGTCTTTAGAGTGAATCCCCGCTGCGTAACGTACTTGCGTGCTTTCTCCGCCGCGGGGGAGTTGAGCAGCAGATTGTGGAAGTAAAGGGCGGCGGCATCATTGATATTATAAAATTCTTCTTTTTCTTCTTTTTTCTCCCTTGTAGCCGTCCGGGAGGGGAGGGTAACGCCGGCTCTCTCGGCCAGGGTCCGCAGTGCTTCCCCGAAGTCCAGCCCCTCTTTTTTCATGACGAAGGCGAAGACATCGCCGCCGGTATTGCAGGCGCCGAAGCAGTGCCAGCTCTGCTGTTCCGGGTAAACGAAGAAGGACGGATTTTTCTCGCTGTGGAACGGGCACAGGGCGGTGAGGTTACGGCCGGCTTTTTTCAGTGTGGCGTACTGGCTGATAACCTCGACGATGTCTATTTTCTGTTTTACTTCGTCAATAGCGCTCATGGTTCCTTAAGGGACAATTATCTATTATACTACTTTTTTGGGGATAACTCTCCCCCCTTTTCAAGCTGGGGAGGGCAGTCTGAGAACTTAATAACTCATTCGCACTTTGATACCGCGACCGTGCAGGTACTCTTTTAGAGCCCGGCAGGTGTACTCGCCGTAGTGGACGATTGATGCTACCAGGGCGGCATCGGCATGTCCCTCGGTAAGCACCTCGTAAAGGTGTTCCGGCTTGCCCGCCCCGCCCGAGGCGACTATCGGTATGCCTACGGAGTCGGCAATAATTCGCGTAAGATTTATTTCGTAGCCGTCTTTGGTGCCGTCGGCATCGATGGAGTTGATGACCAGCTCTCCCGCCCCCAGCTCCTCGCCGGTTTTCGCCCACCACAGCGCGTCGATTCCCGTGGGCGTCACGCCCCCGTTGATGACTATCTCGTAGCCGGAAGGCATCTCCGGCGTCGGGTTTACCTTCCTGATGTCCATGGATAATATGGTGCTCTGGGAGCCGATGGCGCGGGCTATTTCGGTTATCAGCTCTTTCCGTTTGACGGCGGCGGTGTTCACGTTGACTTTCTCGGCGCCGGCTTTCCTGAGTTTCGTGGCGTCATCCACGGAACGTATCCCGCCGCCTACCGAGAAGGGAATGAAAATCTGCGAAGCCGCTTCTTCGACCAGGTTTATCATGATATCCCGTTCCTCCCGGGAGGCGGTGATGTCGTAGAAGACCAGTTCGTCGACGCCATCCTCGTAGTACTGGCGGGCTTTAGCGATGGGGTCGCCGATGTCCTTCGTATCGACGAATTTAATGCTCTTGGCAAGCTTGCCGCCGCGTACGTCCAGGCAAACTATCAGTCTTTTGCTTAACATAGCTACTTATTACACATCCCGTTGTCATTCCAGCGAAAACTGGAATCCAGTATCCACGCTCTGTCATTCTGAGCGAAGCGAAGAATCTAGGTGAGGTGTGGTGGTCTGGATTCTCGGGTCAAGCCCGAGAATGACATTGTTTAATATCTAAATGCTGCCATCCCACCGCACGAACCGCTCCAGCATTTGCAGTCCCAGTAGCCCACTTTTTT
>CAYNDI010000041.1:0-1344 GCA_964395955.1 uncultured Dehalococcoidaceae bacterium | reverse complement strand
CCATCCCACCGCACGAACCGCTCCAGCATTTGCAGTCCCAGTAGCCCACTTTTTTCCGGGTGGAACTGGGTGGCGAAGATGTTCCGGTATCCCAGCGCCGCACCGAAGTCCCCGCCGTGACTGGCTACCGCATAGAGGTTCTCCGCGTCGGCAGGCTGGGGGTAATAAGAGTGGACGAAGTAGAACTCGTCGCCGGCTTTAATGCCTTCCAGCAGGGGGTGGGACTGTAACACTATTAACTCGTTCCAGCCCATATGCGGTATCTTGAGCAGCTTGTCTTTCAAACGGAACCGCACCGTCTTTCCGGGAATCAATCCCAGGCACTTCTGCGGCCCCTCCTCGGAGCTATCGAGGATAATCTGCGCCCCCAGGCAGATACCCAGTATCGGGGTGCCTGCTTGAAAGGCATTACTAATAGCTGTATCAAGACCTGTTTTCTTCAGGTAGGCCATGGCGCTGGGTACCGCGCCCACTCCCGGAAAGATAATCTTTTCCGCTTTGGCCACCGCGGACGGGTCGCTGGTAGTGGCGGCTTCAGCCCCAACCTCCCCGCAGGCGCGCAGGACGCTCCGGATATTCCCGGCGTTATAGTCAATAATAGTAATCATTGCATTTTTATAAAAGTGGACTGGAGGATTCATTCCGGTGAAAAGTTACTGACCCTTATATTCTAATACTATTTTCACCGAAAGGAAAGGGATATATCTTGTGTTTTGATACGTATGTGGTCGATTAGATATACTCACCCTCTTTGTCCCCCTCTCGAACAGGTTCATTATCTTTACTCGATTTTATATGATGTTCAAGAGGGGGAAAGAATACGAGAGGGGGCGCAGCCCCCTCTCTCCTTAACTCCCCTCTCCAGCTATAAATATCTGTGGTTTCTTACCAGTGTCTCTGGCTGGAGAGGGGTCAGGGGTGAGGTAAGCACCTACCAACCGGATGTAAATAGAACCTCAATGTCAAACTAGGCTAAAAAGCCGCTCTCAGGCCTGCTTCAGTTCCGAGGTGCAGTTAGGGCATCGGGTTGCCTTTATCGCGATAGCCGTGTAGCAGTACGGGCAGTCTTTCGTCGTCGGCGCCGCGGGTTCCGCCGCCTTTTGCCGGGCATGAAGCCTGGCGATAGGCCGCACCACGAAGAAAAAGACCACGGCGGCAATTATCAGGAAATTGATGATAACGTTAACAAAAGTGCCGTAGTTGATAGTAACCGCGCCGACCTCTTTGGCAGCCGCCAGCGAGGCATACGGCCCCGGAGTGGTGCCTTCTTTGAGGATAGCCAGCATATTAGAGAAATCCAGGTCACCCAGGGCCAGGCCGATTGGGGGCATCAATATATCATTA
>CAYNDI010000040.1:0-13208 GCA_964395955.1 uncultured Dehalococcoidaceae bacterium | reverse complement strand
TGGGATGAAGCGCAGCGAGCCGTCGCCGCCAGGGAGCGAAAACAGAAAAAGGAGGAGGAGACGAACGCTCCGGGATTGGAACTGGAACGGTATTTCCTCTCTTCACTGGATAGCAAGGCAGCAGAAAAATACTCAAGCAAAGAGGAGGTCAAGATTTAAGATGAACGCTAGCGAGGTACTGGAAAGAGCGCGGGAGGAGTTTGTCAAGCTCGGTAAGAAACCGGCCGACGGAGTCACCGGACTGTCGAAGACCCAGGGAGGGTGGTCCATCTCGTTGGAGGCTCTGGAGAGGAAGGCTATCCCGGATACCATGGATGTGCTGGGGGTGTACGAACTCCACCTGGATGACGAGGGAAACCTTCTCGGCCTGGACAGGAAGAAGCTGCGCAAGCGTGGCGAGACACATGAAGAGTGAAAAGGAAGCACCCCAGATGACAGCCTGGAACAAATGCCCCGGATGCGGTATCACGGTCAGCGGCAACTCCGATTACTGCCCTAACTGCGGGGAGCCATGGACCATCAAGTGTCCTAACTGCGGCGTCACGCAGCGCTTCTGGAAGTTCCGCAAGTTCTGCTCCAGCTGCGGGACACGGATGGAGTGGCACGGCGTTGTTAAGAACCGGCGAAAGTAGACGGCGAAGGGTCAGGATACAAGGAGGGACTTTGTGATGTCATGGGAAGATGTGGCCAGGCTCAACGACCTGTCACAGGTGAACCTGGAACTGGCGATAACCTGGCTGGATGACTGCATAAGTTACTCGCAGGATGCAACAAAATATCTGGAAAAATCAGGTTATCTGTTAAAGAAGTACGACGATGATGTTAACCCTGAAGCTCCAAGACAACGCCGGGATATTCCAGCAAGTATGCAGCAGGGCAAGCAATAGTGCGAAGTCTATATGTTATTCCCATCATCCATATGAGTGCCGACATGGGTTCCGTATCATTGACTCTGGATGATAGAGCCACAACCAAGCTGACGCCGGAACTCTGGCAAAAGCACAAGGAGATTGTATCTGCCTTGTGGGACTCAATTGGCAGATTCCTTGATGCGTTAGACGTTGATGGTTTCAGGGTTTACCAGGACGGGTTGGTGGCCGATGGGGAGGAGGGATTGAGAATCGTGAAAGAGGGCGTCGGTCAAGGAAGTAAAAACTTTGAAATTATAGGAAGGCTTCTGGAGAAGGGTGCTGTTTTGGTGAAAACCGAGTCACTCTCGCTGGTGAAGCAGGAATACCACTACATCACCAAGATGACCCGTTCTAAGTCGTTAAAGGAAAGGGAAGTTGCCGCTCTGAGGTATAAACTGGCCCGGGGCAAATTGCTGAAGCAGCGGGATGAATTTATTGCCGGAAGAATCAATGAAACCCTCACTGAAGGCGAAACCGGTATCCTGTTCATCGGAGCCTACCATAATGTTGTGTCTGGGCTTGCTCCTGATATCAGAGTAGCCCAGGTTAAAGAAGTAGCCAGAGTTAAGGAGTATCATAAATCATTGATTAACACGAGGCGATATGACCAATCCTTTCAGGAACTTGGTGAATATCTTACCTCGTCCATCTCCGATATATCATTTTAGATTAGCGATCACTGACCTTTGCTAGAAATGTCCCCCAATACAACAATAAGGTAATTTGCTATTTTCGTAGAATCAGAGTTGATCGCAATACCAGGTTTAATCGCCAGAATGGAAAGTTACCATCAACGCCCGCCTTTGTTCTAACAGGCTTGAAATGGTACGGTACGATGGAGACCGACCCTACTCCATCTCCCCGTTCAATACGTGACAATAGTGTTTAACTAATCAAGAATGGAAAAAGCTAATTCAAAGGTTCCACGTATCGTACACCACCGCCCACCACGTCACCAGGTATCCCGCCGGCCTCTCCTGCCCCTGACTATCCCATCATTGTGATATAATTCTTAAAAAAGTACGGAAAAGTGTTATGTCCGATAAATCGTTTATTGATTCCATTCATTACATGAAAGGTCAGGCAGGCCCGCTCTATGTAATTGATATTGCCGATGCCATCGTGGTCATTGATGTCGCGTTTCCGTCGGACGCCAGGACTATTATCAGATACGTAGAAGACGATTTAGGTCGGGATGTAAAAGATATAAAATTGATAATCCTTACCCATTCCCATTTTGACCATGTCAACGGCGTAGATTATTTAACGGAGAGGACCAACGCCCTGGTGGCGGCGCATGAGTCCGGCAGGAAATACCTCACCGGCAAGAAAGCTCTCCCGGTTACCTCGTTGTCCAGTTACATCGGCTTTCTGGTATTTCTGATGAGGAATAATTTTCCCCGGCCATCTATATCGGATATTTTTACAATGCCCCGTGCCGGTATTCCCGGTTTTAAAAAAGGCATAAAGTCCGGGGTAGCCGTGTGGCTTGAGGAGGGTAAAGAAATACCCGGTTTCCCCGGCTGGGAAGTAATTCATACCCCGGGGCATACCGACGATGGAATATGTCTCTACAATTATAAAGAAAAAGTTCTGTTTTCCGGTGACACTATTATCAATGATAAAGGAGTGCTCAAGTTAAGCCGGCTTCTTGTCTGGAATAAAGCCGCCCTGCAAAACTCCTTCAGGAAGCTCCGGCAACTCCCCGTTGATAACCTGTTTCCGGGGTGGGGTGTACCTGTTACCGGGGATGACGTCCTTAAAAACGTTCAATAGAAGGATAACTGATTTTACTATTTGTCGGTTATTCTGCGGTAGTGCCGTAAGTCCTGAAGAAGAAGTCGCCCTCTTGAGCCTCGCCGAAGAAGAACCTGATTCCTAACGGATAAGTATCGCCGTCATATTTCCACCCGAAGACTATCTTCCCGGTATCCTCAAGTTGTATAATGAGGTTTGTGCCTGCCGGAACGCCTATGCCTTCTTTAGTCATTTCAAACCTCAGCCAGCCGTCAAAACCCTCTTCGACATATTGTGATACCGAAGCTATTAATTTTTCGCCCTCGTACAGGATATTCATCGTGATAATGTCTCCGCCCCTGCCGGCATTGCCGGTGAGGATATTAACCTCCACCGCTTCAAGGAAGTCGTAAATAGTCACAATCGATTGCCCCACCTGGTTTTCCGGAGAGATGTTCATCCAGGCTCCGTCCCAGGGCGGTTCGTTGGCCTGTTCAAGAACCGGCCCGGTTTCCCTCGGGTGGAAGATAGCTACGACTTCAATATCCCTGTCTATGGTTAATTTTAGGGTTGGATCATCGCCGTAATTACCGCTCCAGCCTATAAATTTGTGACCCTCTCCGGGTAAGGTCTGAATTTCTGCTATACCTCCTTCTATAAAGGAGTAGGTGCCCGGTTCGGGGTTGGTAGTCCCTTTTCCTTCAATACCTATGGTTAGCGTATACAGCCTTCTCTCCGGCTTGAAGTAGGCGATAATCGTTTTATCTCTATCCATAACTATGTTCAGGGATGCGAAAGTCCCGGAAGCGTCGCCTCCCCAGCGGTCGAATATCCAGCCCTCTTCCGGCTCAGCAATAATGGCAGCTTTGGCGTTTTTCTGGTACGTATAACCCTTTACAGCCCGGGCACTACCGGCGCCTTCTACTTTCAAAGTCAGGGTAGGTTTGGACTCTATTTCACTTGTACCCGGTTTTACCTCGGACTCGTATATGCCGTCGTTATTCCGGTCTATCTCCAGTATGGTGATATTATCGCGCACGTTATCACTGTTCTTAAGAGGGGGTGCAAAAGGAGTTTCGGTAAACTGCAGCCTGGCTACAGTAGTCGGCGTTACCGGAATACCGCGGTATTCCACGTATCTTTTTACGCTTTTCCTGGCATCGGGTATCTGGGTTTTAATATCCATACTCCCATTATCATTTCCTTTTATTATCAGCGTATATCCCTCGGATACGTCGCTGTTGGGGATGATTATAGTCTTGCTGTGGGCCCCCTCCGGAGTGATATATTCGGCTCCCGGTATCCGGGTTTCGAACACTCCCGCTTCATTGAGACCGGCATGATTTCCATGCCGGTCATAGACATGGATATCCGCCGGGCTGAAGAGCGAGAAAATAGACAGGTCAGGTAAGTCCCGGGCTAACTTGGGCAGGAATGTATAGAAATAAGCCTGCGGGTATTCCGCCATCTTATCTGCCCATGGGAACGGCTGCCGCCACCGCGCGCTCTTTTGCTCTGTACCTCCCCAGGCCGGGCCGTTCGGACCGCACTGCGTCCATATCAGGGGACCCCAGGAAATTGAAAAGTCGAGGTACTCTCCCCAGCACCCCTGGAAATCCAGCCACTGGTTTTTATCATTTTCCGGGTCTTGCTCGGATATCATAACAAGCTGGGGACTGACTTCTCTCCAGTCCTTCAATCCCGTATCGTCAAAATCGGTAATCAGCCAGTATTGACCCGGCGTAAAATAATTAGCGTGCGAACCCTGGGCTACATAGACCAGGGGATGGGTGTCCCGTATCAGTCCTTTTTCCCGCATTTCCGCCCAGGAAAGCCTCTGCCCGGCCTGGTGTTGAGAATATGCCGCAAATAACGGTTCACCGTTCGCTTCTACCAGTTCCTGCGCCGAAAGGCCGGAGAATACAAGCTCTACCAGCTCCCAGTCTCCCTCATGGAGATTACTCCATTCGTCGAAGTAGTAAAAATACCAGTACTGAATCACGGTATAACCGGAGTCTCCCGGCTTCAAGACCCGCGCGTATACGGTGGGAGACAAACCGGATGCCAGCGCCTGGTCATACCTTTCCTTGTAGCCTAAAAGCGACAGCAGGAAATGAGCCGGGCTTAGCTCCGGGATGTCCAGAAAGTAGCTGCTCCCCGAATATCGCAGCATATTGGCTATCGTGGCTTTTTCAGCGAACGACGAGTTGTCCATCGAAAGTATCAGCGACTGTTCAATCATTGCCTGCACGGGGACCGGCTCGTATTTTTCTGCGGGTTCCTCATCATTCTTCAGAAGAATTACAGGAGAGAATCGCTGGGCCAGCACATCCGCCCATTCGGAGTTATCTTCAGGTACCGCCCCCTCCGGTCCGGCGCAGGAACCAGATGCCAGCATGATAATTATCGAAATTAGGACTATTGTTACAACCGGCAATATCTTCATTTGCGGAATAATATTAGGCTAGATTTCTATTATTGTCAACCCCCACGACCGCAAACTTCGGTTTGTATCTATAAAATAGCCCACCACATTTTATGTCAACCTTGCTCCCTGCCCCAATTGTCGTTATATCATACGTTACAACCGGCTGCTTCGTTACAGGCGAACGTGTATCTCATATCAATTTCTTTCTTTAGGATAACCGTATTCTAACTCGGGATTGATATATTCAATATAGAGAGAAATACGTTGGAGAACCTTAAGTGAACAGCGTCTCTACGAACGATATTAAGGTTGAGGACTATGCCGGGATTGTTCCCGAGCAGCTTCTTGCGGAAATCAGTCAAGCAGCCGGCAGCCTCAAGGGTTTACGTGTAGTACACGTTAATGCTCCAATTAACAACGGGGATGTTACCGGGATACTGAAATCACTGACACCTCTCATGTGTGACGTCGGTATCGATGCCAGGTGGTACACACTTGCCCCCGACGAATCATTCAATTGTGTGTGTAAAAGGCTGCGGCGTTCTCTCCAGGGGGACAATTGCTGCACCCTGAGCCCGACTGATATTGATCTCTACCTGGCCAATAATGAGAGGGCAGCCAGCACCTTACTGGCGATGGGAGTGACCGCCGATATATGGCTGTTCCATGATTTTCAGGTTTTACCCATGCTGTCATACATGAAGCCGTGCAACGGCTTGTGGATATGGCATGACGGTGTGACCAGACTAAATGCCGGAGTCAGGGAACTGCTGTTGCACCATATGATGGACTATCGGGCCATAGCGGCCGGCCTGCCGGAACATTTTATGAACAACTACAATCCGTGTGAAACGGTTGTCATTCCACCGGCGATCGACCCGCTGCAGCCCGGGCACAATATACTGTCAACGGACAGGGCGAGAGAAATCATGTCTGGCCTCGGTATCGATCCGACTCGACCTGTAATCTGCCAGGTCTCGCACTTTGATGACTTCAACAATTTAAGGGATACCATCGATGCCTGCCGGTTAGCCGGGAAGAATATCCATGGACTGCAGCTTGTGCTGGCGGGTACGTTGACTGCCAGGGAAGAGCCGGACAGCCACGAGGTAATCACTTGTCTGCAGCGGTATATTAAAGACGACTCTAATATATACGTTTTCACCGACCCCGCGGTTGTCGGCGAAAAGGAAATCAACGCTTTGCAGTGCGGGGCCGATATTATTATCCAGCAATCGGCCGGTGAGGGTTTCAACCTGAGGGTGACCGAGGCTATGTGGAAAGGGCGACCCGTAATCGGCAGCGACTGTGACGGTATAAGATTCCAGATACGTGACGGTTTAACCGGATTTCTGGCAAATGACGTCCGGACATGCGCTAAAAGGATTGCTGCCCTGTTGATGGACCCGGCATTAGCTGCCATGATAGGCAGCGCCGCCCGCGAATCTGTAAGGAAAAAATACCTGGTGCCCAGGTTGCTCAGGGACTATCTGCAGGTGTTCTCGCGTATGGTGGAGGGCCGGGACATGGTCATTAGACAACCCGGTCATACCGTCCCATTTTCAAGCTGAGCCGGAGAAAAGCCGGTAGCCACAAGGAGAGAAGAAATGTGTAAAAAGCAGTTAAGCACCCTTGTCGATGGTGAAGAAGGAAAAATCATAAAAATCCGCGGCGAGGCGTATCTGCATCGGGCTCTCCTGGCGAAGGGGCTTTTTATCGGCCGCAGGATTTCAGTTAATGTCTTTGACCTTTCACCGGCAGAAGACCACATCAAGGTCAGAGTCAACGGAAGCTTTCTTTCTCTGGAAAAAGATGTAGCGGCTAATATCCAGGTAGAAGTAGCCTGATATCTGAGTAATACCAGTACCCCGCCTTGATATCTCCTGTCACTCTTTACAGCCATTCAACTCTGTTTCAATACCGCCTGTGGAAAAAAAATAATCCTGCCCTTTAATTTTTGTCACACGGCCGAGTCTGGCTTTTCTCGAACTTATGTTGACAAGTCATTCGAATCAGTATTATTGTGTTAATATAAAAAGCGAGGAGCGGCCGGAGACCGATGACTGAATCACAGTTGAATGTAAGGAGAATAAGGATATATCTTTCTGACCCGCAGGTTCTCTTCCGGGAAGGAATACATTTCATTCTTTCGGGTGAAGAGGATTTCGAAGTTACCGGCGAGGCCACCAACAACGAAGACGCTTTTAATCATATCGAGGCCAATCCGCCGAATATAGCTATCCTGAATATTAAGGATATAACAGTTAACGGCACCGATATGACCCGGCGCATCAAGAGGAAATTTCCGTCGACGGCAACGATACTTACCGTTGAGAAAAAAGACGCGGATGAACTCCTGGAAATAATGAAGAGCGGCGCCAGCGCCTGTCTGGTTAAAGACACCGACCCCGAGAATTTGCTGGATATCATCAGGGTCGTTGCTCAGGGCAGCCTGCCTATCGTGGAAGAACTGCTGGTTCCGGAGATGGCTCAAAAGGTTCTTGCCGAGTTTGAGGACATTGATGCCTTGAACAAGCAGATGGAAAACCTCATGGCCATTCTGACACCACGAGAGACACAGGTGCTCAGCACCTTCGCGACCGGCAGCAACATAGAGCAGGCAGCCGCCAAGCTGAGCATCGACGAAGAAGTCGTCGCCTATAATCTGAGATTGATATTGAATAAGCTGGTGGCCAATGACCATATCCGGGCTATCGTTGAGACGGTACAACAGGGTATACCTTCAATACTGAACACTACCGCCAGGACAAGAAAACTATCCGAGGAGTACCTTACCCGGGAAGAATTCAACAAGTTTAAAGAGAGCCTGGCAAACCGCCTGAAAAACATTGTCGGCGAAGCTGTCTAAGGCCTGGTACGGCGTGCAGCGGCGGCAGCGATAACTCATGATGTATTCCCTCTATAGATAACACTGTAGTAACCTTCCACGATATCGGTGGTTTTCCTCTCAATCAAGCCCCTTGATTTATCATCCCCATTTTTAAAGCCCGTCATGTTTCGCTATTTGGGTGCTACCATGTATGGCCGTTTAGTATCTACTGTATTGTAAGGAAATGTATCAAGTGTTAAGCTCAGTAAAGAAAATATAGCGTTATTTAGAAGGATATAATGCTGGACGATGCTCATAACGGTGGCAACTCACCGCAGCGGATGCTGACGGTAAACGAGGTAGCCCATCTGCTCCACGTTCATCCCAATACGGTCAGACTTTGGAGCAAGATCGGCGCGCTAAAGGCTTACCGAATCGGCAAGAGACGCGACTACAGGTTCAACCTGTCTGATGTTGAAACATTCCTCTATAAAGACCACAGCACACCGGATTAGCCTCCCACAAAGGTAAGGCACAACCACTTTTTCCTTAGTCGATAACGCGGCTAGATATCGAGTCGCGCCAATCGCCCCCAAACCCGACTATGCCAAATCCCCCGATTGTTTTTACAAGATAGAGACTATCGTGCTATTATAATATAGCCGATACGGCGGCCTGCATCGCCGGATACTCCGGAGTTCGCGGCACCTGCTGAAGATGGAGGAAAAGAATGCCAACAGGTCATATACTGAAGGAATTATCACGTTATCAAATAGGAACCTTCGCATATATCATCCACCGACACTCACTCCTTCGCCCGGATAAAGAAGCCTATGTTTATGAAGACCAGAGATTAACCTACGCCGAATATAACACCAGAGTCAACAGCCTGGTAAACGGTTTGACCAAACTCGGTATAAAAAAAGGCGACCCCATCGGCATCCTTTCCTGGAACTGTCTGGACTACGCCATCGTTTACGGGGCGGCGATGAAAGGCGGTTATGTCCTGTCGCGTTTCAACCCCAGACTCGGCGCCGAGGAAGTGGAATACCTGGTCAACTACTCGGAAGTCGGTACTCTCTTCGTCGGCCCGGAACTGGTCACCGGTCTCGAAGCAATTCGCTCCAAGATATCCGGAGTTAAACATTTCATAGCCCTGGAGCAGCCGGCTGAAAATATGAGCTATCTCAAGGACATTATCGACTCGAACTCAGCGGAAGAGCCTGATGTTCTGATAGAAGAAGACGACGGTTTCTTTATTATATATACCAGCGGTACCACCGGTATGCCCCGGGGCGCGGTATATTCCCACCGTGAGGCCTGGGATGATACCCGTACCTTTGTCATCAACCTGAGTATACAGGCCGATGACAGGCACATTCAGGTATCCCCCATGTTCCACATTGCCGGAGATACCATGTATCGTTCCATCCTCTACGTCGGCGCCTGTAATATTATAATGAAAAATTTCGATGCGGCGGATACCCTGAAACTCATTCAGGACGAGAAAGCCACGCATGTATCGATAGTACCCACCCATCTTGTCGCCATGCTCGATGTGCCCGACGTTAAAAAATACGATGTCAGCCGGTTGAAGTATATCTGGTACGGCGGTTCCCCTATGCCTCTTGAAGTATTGAAAAAGGGACTGTCAACCTTCGGGAATGTTTTCGGGCAGGGGTACGGCATGAGCGAGAGCGGCCCGGCTATCTGTCATCTCCCCAAAGAAGAGCATGACGTGCTGGGCAGACCGGAGGAAAAAAGGCTCTCTTCCGCCGGCCAGCCGGATATCGGGGTACAGGTACGCATTGTTGATGAAAAAGATAAAGACGTTGCCGCCGGAGAAATGGGCGAAATAATCGTCCGCAGCAAGCATAATATGATTGAGTACTGGAAGAAACCCAAAGATACCAAGAACACCATTATCGATGGCTGGCTGCATACCGGAGACATCGGCTGCTATGATGATAATGGTTACGTTTACATCGTCGACCGCAAAAAGGACAAGATAATCACCGGCGGTGAGAATGTCTTTCCCAGAGAGGTAGAGGAGATTCTCTACCGGCACCCCGGCGTTCATGAAGCGGCGGTTATCGGTATCCCTGACCCGTACTGGGTGGAAAAAGTCCATGCGGTCGTCAGCCTGAAAAAGGGTGCCACTGTCACCGCCGAAGAGCTGATTAAATTCTGTAAGAAGAGTCTGGCCGGATATAAATCACCCAAGTCAATAGAATTTTTAACTACCCTGCCCAAGAATGCCTCCGGAAAGATAATGAGGCGGGAGCTGCGCGAAAAATACTGGGAGGGGTCGGGGAGGAAAATCTAAGCCGCTTCAAAAATAATCATTAGTAATTAACGAACCCCTTTCCATATTAATGGAGAGGGGTTGTTTTTATTCACCTTTTCAGCGTTCCGCAAAATGGGTGACAGCACCGTTCAGAAACCCAAGCTAAAACCCAATCGCCTTCACGGCTGTCAGGGTATTCTGTTTAATAGCCAATACATGAAGGTTTTATCCATGAGCAACGGTAAACACCGGGTCTGGCCCGGTGCGCTGGTAGCTGTGTGTTTATTAGCAGGTCTTTGTTGTTCTAACCTGCTAGCGGATAATAGCGCCAGAGCCCTGGCTGATTCAGAGCCAGCCCCCGACCTGATAGTCGAGTCTATTGCGTGGTCACCCGAACTTCCCGCTATCAACAATATAATGATGTTCAAGGTGAACGTCAGTAACCGGGGTGACTACCCGGCGAGCAATTACCGACTGGCCTGTTTCATCGATAATAATCTGGTTTACTCCACCTGGACTACCGGAATCAATCCCGGTTTTACCGTTGAAAAGGCCTTTACCTGGAAAGCCCTGGCGGGACCGCATGTCATCAAGGCAGTGGTTGATTATGATGACACTGTTGCCGAGATTGATGAAAGCAATAACGATAGCACTTATGCTTTTTCCGCACTCGCCGCCGACCTGGTGGTCTCAGAAATTTCATGGGTACCTGAAAATCCATCATCCGGAGACAAGGTTACCTTTACGGTAGCCGTTACAAATCAGGGCGATAGACTGGCCACAGCATCACAGATTAGTTTATTCATTGATGACCATCCCCGCGGGTACCGGGAAATTCCCTATATAGAAATTGGTGCTAACAGAACGGCTGAATTTACCTGGGTGGCGCAGCCTGGGGCATTTGACATCAAAATAGAAGCCGACCGGCTCAATCAGGTTAAAGAAGGCGACGAAACCAACAATATCACGAATGTTATTTATGCTACCGCTGCACCTGACCTTGTTGTTGATAGTATTACCTGGTCACCGTTAGACCGTGTAGTAGGCGGCAACGTAACCATGACGGCTAAAATTTCCAACCGGGGCAGCGGTATCGCTAGGAGTTCCTACCTGGCTTTCTATGTCGATGATTGGCCACAGGAAGTGGTCTTCCTCGAGTATCTGAAAGTTGGCGCCAGCATCACCAAGACATATTCCTGGAAACCCGGGCCCGGCACACACACGCTTAAAGCGGTAGCCGATTATAGTAATGAACTCACTGAAAATATTGAAACCAATAATGCCATGTTCGTATCTTTGCCGGCTATATTGCCCGACCTAATCATCCAGAATATCCAGCTCTGTCCGGTACAACCGTTAAGAGTCGATCAGGTTCTATATGCCGTAACCGTAAAAAATCAGGGTAATTATATCTCCGGTATCTGCGAACTGGCTTTGCACATCGACGAAACCTATACACAGCGGCAAGAGGTGCCGGCACTGGATGCCGGGGAGACAGCCGATATCTTTTTCAGGTGGATGCCCTCGGCAGATTCGGCTACTCTCCGGGGAGAGGTTGACGAAGAAGACATCGTTACCGAAACAAAAGAGACCAACAATTCCAAGACGGTTAAAATCGGGGTTCCTACGAGTAAGCCTGACTGCGACCTGCTGGTTGAAAGCATGACCTGGACACCGACTAATCCGACTATAAACGATACCGTAACCATCACTATTACCATTAAGAATAAAGGTCCGGGCCTGGCCGGGCCAACCAACGTGGATTATTACGTCGATGATGTATTCCTGGACTCGATATATGCCGATAGTATTGGTGCTGGTAAGACTATCGTTAATTCCGTTGTCTGGCGTGCCGAGTTCGGCGAACATACCATTAAAGCGGCGGTGGATTGTAATAACATCTTTTTCGAAAAAGATGAAGAGAATAATGAAAAATCGGTAACGGTGGCGGTGGCCGCGCCTGACCTTGTTATTCAGGACGTGACCTGGTCGCCGCTATGCCCGCAGGCAGGCGAGGAAGTAGACTTTAGCCTGGTCATGAAAAACAGGGGGGATTATAAGGCCGGGAGTTCATACATCAGCTATTATGTGGACGGGGCCTCCCGGGGCAGACATCTCATCGAAGACATCAAACCGGGAGACAATGTTACCAGGTCTTTCACCTTCCGGGCGCAGTCGGATTCGCCGGTATTTAAATTGGTAATCGATGAAGGTGATGACGTCGCGGAAAGCGACGAATCAAATAATGAAAAAACGGTCTTCCTGCCGGCTCCGGACCTCGTTATCGAGGGGATTACCCGGTCGCCGGACAATCCCTCGGAGAATGCTACGGTGACATTTATCGTCAGTGTCAGGAACCTGGGGGCCGGGCCGGCCAGGTCGCCTCATATTACCGCGTACATCGACGATACGTTCCTGGCTTCTATACAGTTCAACGACATCAACCCCGGCGATAGTACCACCGGGGCCTGTATCTGGACGGCTCAAAATGGCGCACATATTTTTAGTGCGGTTGCCGATGCGGACGAGTCTATAACCGAGAGCGATGAAAGCAATAATGAAAAATCGATGAAGCTCTCGATTAGCCAGCCAATGATAGAAGAACCGGCCCAGGAAACACGTACGGAAACAGAGAATACAACGACACCTACATCAACGATTACCACGAAAAATGTTGATATTGTCGAAATGATGCTGGGAGATAATTCTACCGCTGAAGAGGATATCGCCGGGGATATCTCCAGTACGTCCCCGGCCGATTCACCATGGTGGCAGAAAATCCTGACGAACCGGTTTGTTATTATAGGTGTTGCCGTACTGGGAATCGGGGCGCTGGCAGTATTGTTCCTCTTCAGGCGAAGGTCGCGTAAGAATCAGGCCGTGGAATAAGCGGAACCATTATACAGTTTTCAGTTTTTCATTTAGTGAAGGTGGACACCCTCACCCTGCCCTCTCCCATCAAGGGGGCGTTGTATCAATAGTACTTGTTATGTCACCCCGAGCCCGCCGTAGGAG
>CAYNDI010000039.1:7501-13218 GCA_964395955.1 uncultured Dehalococcoidaceae bacterium | reverse complement strand
TTCGGGCCGATTACCGATAACGCCAACGGCATCAATGAGATGGCCGGCGCCGGACCTGAAATCCGCCGGATAACCGACCGCCTGGATGCCGTCGGTAATACCACCAAAGCCCTGACCAAGGGCTATGCCATGGTTTCCGCCGGTCTGGCGGCCTTCCTGCTCTTCCAGGCTTACCTGGACAGGGTTTCCTTCATCAAGTTCGGTGAAGTCGGTCTGTATAATGTTGTTGATCTCGCTAAAATCGAGGTCTTTATCGGAGCGCTGCTGGCCGTCATGATTGTCTACCTCTTCAGCGCCTGGGCTATCAAGGCCGTCGGCAAGACTGCCTCTAAAATCATCGAGGAGGTCCGCCGCCAGTTCCGCGCCGACCCCGAGATACTGAATCCCAAGGACCCGGAGCACCCCCACCAGCCGGACTACGGTAAAGCCGTGGACATCACCACCCGTGCCGGCCTCAGAGAGATGATAGCTCCCGGACTGCTGCCGGTGCTGGGCCCGATAGTCATCGGCGTGTTTTTCCGGTACCTGCCGGAGATATCTGACAGAATACCGCAGTACGACGCCGCTATGGTTGTGGCCGCAGTACTCATGGTCGGGACCATCGGCGGTATCATGCTGGCGTCGTTTATGAACAACGGCGGCGGCGCCTGGGACAACGCCAAGAAAATGATTGAGGACGGCCAGCTTAAAGACGAAAGCGGAGCCGTATTGGGGAAGGGAACACCGGCCCACGCGGCGGCGGTTGTCGGCGATACCGTCGGCGACCCGCTTAAAGATACCGCCGGGCCGTCGCTGCACGTTCTGGTGAAACTCCTGGCCACCATCACCCTGGTGATGTGCCCGCTGTTCATTGCGGTATAAAGAACTTTTACGAAACAACAAGGGGCATGATTTTTAAGGTCATGCCCCTTATGTTTTTCTCTAACATCTGTTAGTTCACGAAAGGATTCGCCCGCTTCTCCGTACTTATAGTGGAATCCGGCCCATGTCCCGGATGAACTATAGTCTCAGGAGGCAGGGTTAACAGCTTTGTTTTTATGCCGTTAATAAGGGCATCATAATCCCCGTCGATTAAATCGTATCTACCGATACCGTAGTTGAAAAGCGTGTCCCCGGTAAAGACATGCCCCTCCCCCACGATGCTGATGCCGCAGGGGGTATGCCCCGGCGTGTGCAGCACCTTGAAATGGAGGTCGCCTATTTCTATTTCATCACCTTCTTTAAGGATACGCTCGGCTTTGGGTGCGCCCTCGAAAGAGGACTCGAAGACATAGCTCGGGGACTGAGGAAGGTATTTAGCGCACTCGGCGTGGCAAGCCATCCCGGCTTTAGTGGCTTCCTTGACCTGCGCCGCCGCCCCTACGTGGTCGGGATGGCGGTGGGTTAGAACGATAAGCTTGATTTTCAGCCCCAGTTTTTCCACGGCCCTTAATATTTCACTGGCTTCCGCGCCGGGGTCGATTATCATACCTTCTTTAGTCGCTTCCGAGCCGACGATATAGCAGTTGCTGGCATACGGCCCTACCACCAGTTTCCTGACTATCAAAAGAGCCTCCCTTTAACCTGCGTGATACCAACATTATACCGGAAAGACATGAGTATTTCATTTCGTATCGGTACTTGCGCCGTTTCTCGACGATACGTTAAACTGTTTTAGCGAGAATTTTCCCCGATTTTTATACAGGGAGTCAGACTTGGCAGACATTCGCCCGTTTTGCGGTACGCATTATAATCCCTCGCTGGTGAAAGACCTGGTGGAGGTTATCTGCCCGCCCCATGATATCATCCCGTCGGAGTTGCAGCAGCAGCTCTATCAACGGAGCGAGTATAATTTCGTCCGGATTGAATACGGTCGTGAGTTCCCGGAGGACAAAGACCAGGATAACCGCTATACCCGCGCCTCGGCATTCCTGAAAACATGGCTGGAAAAGGGCGTCCTGAAAAGAGATACAACCCCCTCAATCTATGTCGATGACCATCAATTTACGCTGGGCGGGAAAAAATACCGTCGACGTGATATCTATTGCCTGGTCAGGCTGGAGGAATGGGACACCATGACGATACGCCCGCACGAGGGGACCTTCACTCACGCCAAGAGCGACCGCCTGAACCTTTTATGGGCGATGCAGGCTAATACCAGCCCCATTATGGCCCTTTTCGAGGACAGTGACAAGAAAATATCATCTCTACTTGATGAATCAACCCTGAACAAACCCTTCCTGAGCATCGATAATACGAACGGGGAAAGCCATCAGCTGTGGCCATTCACCGATGTTGATACTATCCGGCAGATCTGCGAATGTCTGGCGGGACAACCGCTATATATCGCCGACGGCCATCACCGTTACGAGAGCGCCCTGGCCTACCGCCGGGAAAGGCACGCCATCTCTTTATCGGAGACGGCCGAAGAACCGTTCGATTTCGTGATGATGTCTTTGATAGATATCGCCGACCCCGGCCTGGTAATTCTGCCGGCGCACCGGATGGCCCGCGGTATAGCGCCATCGGCAATCGACAATCTTTTACCCGGTTTAAAAACATGTTTTGATATTGAAGAATATTCTTTAAATAGAGAGAATATACTATCGCAAATCAACTCCCTTTTGTCCGAAAAAAAAGACGAAGTAAAACTGATACTGTATGGCCTGCTAACGGATACACTCTATCTGCTGACGCTGAAAGATTTAAACCTTATCAAGCCGATGATACCGTATTTTCACACGGAGCTTTACCAGAAGCTGGATGTGAGTATCGTCGACCACGTTATCCTGGAAGAACTCCTCGGCCTTACTCATGATATGGCCGGTGTCCACCTGGACTATACCAATAACGCCCTGGAGGCCATCAACCGGGTACTGGACCATGAATATCAGCTGGCTTTCCTGGTTAATCCGGTGAAGCCCGGTATTATCAAGGCTATCGCCGACTGCGGCGACCGTATGCCGCGTAAGTCGACCTATTTCTACCCCAAGATACCGGCCGGGCTTGTCTTCTACAGTTTTAAGTAGCTGTTCCTCTTAGTTAATCTGTGTACTATACTCACAAGTTATTCGTTTACGTGATTGTTTCCGTTTGCATTTGATAGTGACGATTATCTCAGTATTTTTCTTTGTATCTTTTCCCACCCTGGCCGCCCTCATACCATCCACTGCTTAGCCCGTTGGATATTTCCTCCCCGCCCTATAAAAGGGGAGTGCGAAGCGAGAGGGGACGCCAGCCCCCTCTCGTATTCTTTCCCCCTCTCAAATATCGTGGAAATCGAGTCTTGAAAATAAACCTGTTTGAGAGGGGGACCAAGGGGGTGAGTATGCAAAATCCACCGCATTCAGTATAGTACTTTGAGATTTATATTTGACTTATCACTTTGTTAATACGTTTGACGCCTGGCTGGCATTTTATAGTATAATATACTATTGATTGGGGAGAAGAAGTTGTGCCTGTAGAGGAAGAATTATCTCACTTTTCACCTGATAGTGATACCCTGCTGACTATCGGCGTTTTTGACGGGGTCCACCTGGGCCACCAGCGCCTGGTTACCGAGTTGCTCAGGCAGGCTGCCCTTAAGCATTTGCTTACCGGGTTGGTGACTTTCCGGCAGCATCCCGAGGACCTGCTGACTCCGGGTAAAAAGCTCCCCTTTATCACCGATATCACCACCCGAACCAGGCTGTTAAAAGAAGAGGGAATCGATTTTGTCGTGCCGCTTTCTTTTACATCCCATTTAGCCCGGCTGGATGCCCGCGTATTTATCGGTCTGCTGCTAAAATACCTGAGGATGCGCGGCCTGGTAATCGGCTCGGATTTCGCTCTGGGAAAAGCCAGAGAGGGTGATACCGGCACTCTTAAGAAACTGGGACATGAAATGGGTTTCAGCGTTACCGTGGTGCCGCCGCTGGAAATTAACGGAGAAGTGGTCAGCAGCACCGCCATCAGGAAGGCGCTGGCCGATGGCGACATGGGTAAGGTACATGAACTGACCGGCCGTTATTACAGCCTCCGTGGCCGGGTGGTTACCGGGGCGGGGCGGGGTGAAGGTATCGGCTTTCCCACCGCCAACCTGCATGTAAGCCCCGGCCAGGCTATCCCTCCGGACGGCGTTTATGCCAGCCTGGCCCACGTCAACGGCAAAGTATACCAGTCGATGACCAACATCGGGTGTGACCCGACCTTCGGTGAAAACGAGCGTACCGTGGAATCTTTCCTGATTGATTATCGCGGCGACCTTTACGACCATAAGCTGTCGGTCGACTTCTTGGTGAGGCTGCGTAACGAAAAGAGATTTAAAAACACCGGCGAACTGAAAAGGCAGCTGGCCGAGGATATCAAACAGGGTAAAACGATATTCGATTCGATGGGCATTAATTAACATCCGGGGATGCAAGAAAATCGAGGAGGCTTTTTAAGGTGGCATCCATAGATAAACAGGTTACTACTTATATGCAGGGCGCTGAGTTCGGCGATTCCCAGATCAAAGAAATGATGACCGGGGATTTAAAGCAGAAGCTTACGGAAGCTGAGGCTGAAGGCCGTCCGCTCAGGGTCTACTGCGGCTATGATGTCACCGCCCCCGATATCCACCTGGGGCATATGGTTATCTTGAGAAAAATGCGCAAGTTTCAGGACTTCGGGCACGACGTTACTTTCCTCATCGGCACTTTTACGACGTTAATCGGCGACCCCAGTGACCGTGACGAAGCCCGCGCCGAGGCGTTGCAGGAAGAAGTCAGGAAAAACGCTCAAACCTACGCCGACCAGGCGTTAAAAATACTCGACCCGAAGAAGACCAAGGTACGCTACAACTACGAATGGCTGAGCAAATTGACTTTTGCCGATGTCATCAGCATGGCCTCGTTTTTTACCGTCCAGCAGTTCCTCGTCCGCGACCGCCTGCGCAACCGGTACGAGAAGAACGACCCCATCTGGCTGCGCGAACTGCTCTATCCGCTGGCGCAGGGCTATGACGCCGTCTTTTTAAAAGCAGATGTGCAACTGGGAGGTACGGAACAACTTTTCAATTTAATGGCGGGACGCAAGCTCCAGGAAGCCTTCGGACAGAAGCCGCAGGTATGTCTTACCTACCCGGTGCTGGTGGGGACCGACGGCGTTCAGAGGATGAGTAAGAGCACGGGCAACTATATCGGCATTAACGAACCTCCAGAAGACATTTACGGAAAAACGATGTCTATAAGTGATGACAATATCATGATATATTTTGAATCACTTACCGATGCTTCTGCCGAAGAACTCAAGGATATGAGAAACCAGCTTACTCATAATCAGGTCAACCCGATGGACCTGAAGAAACACCTGGCGAGAGATATCGTCACCCAGCTATACAGCGAGAAGGAAGCTCAAGAGGCTGAAGAGCACTTTGAAAAAGTGGTGCAGAAAAAGGAACTGCCGGGTGAGATAGAAGAATGTCGTTTTTCTTTCTCAGACATTAGTGTACCATTTGACGATAGTGAAGAAGATAAAAATGGAAAACTCCGTTGGTCAGGTTCTGAAGATTGGGATGTAAGCTATATAATCGTAAGAACAGGTCAAGCGAAAAGCCGCAGTGAAGCTATTCGTCTGATTCGACAAGGAGCAGTAAGTGTAAATGGTAAGAAAATTTCAACTAATATGGCTACTGTTGAGAGTGGTAGTATTATCCAAGTCGGTAAACGCCGTTTTGCTAAAGTAATAAATACGGATAGAGAAAACTAATATAGGAGACA
>CAYNDI010000039.1:0-7491 GCA_964395955.1 uncultured Dehalococcoidaceae bacterium | reverse complement strand
ATCTTCTCTATGGTGAGGTGATCGTACGTGACAAAGGTGGATTTCGCCCGTTGCAAGGTGGTAGCCAAAACGACACCTCAGGCGTATTTCGCCCACTTTGATCGAGGAGAAAAAATATGACACAGTTGCGCGTTCCCGGCCCCACCCCCTGCCCGCCGGAAGTCCTCCAGGCGATGGCCTGGCCCATGGTCAACCACCGCGGCCCGGAGTTCCACCAGATGCTGACGGATGCCACCGCCGACCTGAAAAAGGTGTTCCAGACCAAAAACGACGTCCTGTTGCTGACCGGCTCCGGTACGGGCGGTCTGGAGGCAGCGGCGGTGAATACGCTTTCGCCGGGAGACAAAGTGCTCTCGGTCAGCATCGGCGTCTTCGGCGACCGCTGGGCTAATATCTGCCGCGAGTTCGGCGCCGATGTCGTTTCCCTCAAGGTGGAGTGGGGACAAGCCGCCGACCCCGATGCCATCAAGAAAGCCATTAATGATAATCCCGGCGTTAAAGCCGTGCTGGTGACCCACAACGAGACCTCCACCGGCGTGACTAATGACCTCGGTGCTATCAGCAAGGTGGTCAAAGACGCCGGTAAGCTCCTCATCGTCGATGCCATCAGCAGCCTGGGCTCTATCAACCTCCCCGTCGACGATTGGGGCTGTGATGTCGTTATCACCGCCTCCCAGAAGGGCTGGATGGTCCCGCCCGGCATGGCGATGGTCAGCATCAGCCCGGAAGCCTGGCAGGCCCATTCTAGCGCCAAAATGCCCCACTTCTACTGGGACTTTGCCAGAGCAAAGAAGTTCTTTGATGAGAAGAAAGAGAACCCCTGGACGCCGGCCGTATCCATCGTTTATGCCTTTACGGTGGCCCTGAAAATGATGCACAAAGAGGGTATTCAGAACGTCTTCGCCCGCCACACCCGACTGGGACAGATGACCCGCGACGGTATAAAGAAACTGGGACTGCCCCTCTTTGCCGAAGCGAGCCATGCCTCGAATACGGTTACGGCGGTGGGTATCCCGGCCGGTCTCGACGGTAAGAAGCTGCGCCAGGTCCTCCGCGAGGAATATAAAGTGGTCCTGGCCGGCGGACAGCAGACCCTCGATGGCAGGATTTTCCGCATCGGCCACCTCGGCATGGTCGATGAAAACGATATTAAGGAAATACTCGGGGCAATAGAAAAAGTCCTCCCTTTAGCCGGTTTCAAAAAGTAGTCATTAAATAAGGACAGGCATATGGCAGTAAAGCGGAAAAAAGTTCTGATTACCGACCCGGTTTCCGAAGAGGGCATTGAAATCCTGCGTCAGGAAGCCCGGGTTGACATTAAAACTGACCTGAAACCGGAGGAAATCATCGGAATCATCGGCGAATACGATGCCCTGGTGGTGCGTAGCCAGACGAAGGTCACCCCGGCTATTATCGAGGCCGGTAAAAAGCTCCAGGTCATCGCCCGTGCCGGTGTCGGCATCGACAATGTTGATATAGAGGCGGCCACACGCTGCGGTATCGTCGTGGTGAACGCCCCCACCGGCAATACCGTTTCCGCCGCGGAACATGCCATCGCCCTGCTGATGGCCTCGGCGCGCAATATCCCCCAGGCTAACGCTTCGCTTAAAAGCCGCCAGTGGCAACGCAACAAGTTCATGGGTACCGAACTGCGGGGTAAAACGCTGGGTATCATCGGCCTGGGTAATGTCGGCTCCGAGGTAGCCAGGCGGGCGCAGGGTTTTGACATGAGACTCCTGGGTAAGGACCCCCTGGTCTCAGAAGAGTATGCCAAAAAGCTGCAGGTAGAGCTTGTCGATTTGAAACAACTGCTTAAAGAATCGGACTTTATCACCCTGCACCTGCCGCTGACGTCCCAGACCAGGAATATGATTGGCGCTAAAGAACTGGCCCAGTGCAAACCTACGGCCCGTATCATCAACTGCGCCCGGGGCGGCCTTATCGATGAAGAAGCGCTGGTCAAAGCCGTCCGGGAGAAGAAACTGGCCGGGGCGGCTATCGATGTGTTCGAGAAGGAGCCCTGCACCGAGAGCATTCTCTTCGGCGTGGACAATATCATCGTTACCCCCCATCTCGGCGCCTCCACCACCGAGGCGCAGGTACTGGCGGCCAGGGATGTCGCCGAGCAGATAGTCGATGTCTTCAGAGGGCAGCCGGCCAGATCGGCTATCAACGTCCCCTACGTACCCTCGGAGACTCTGGAAGCGCTGGCGCCGTACCTGAAACTGGCCAATACTTTATGTAAACTGGTCTACAGGCTGGCCGAAGGACAGGCCAAGAGTATCCGTATCAGATACGAAGGCGATATTGCCAATTACGATACCAATCCCCTGAAAGCTGCCGTGGTCGGCGGTCTGCTCGAAGACAACAGCGAAGAAAGGGTCAACATCGTCAACTGCAACCATATAGCTGCCAAACGCGGTCTCTCTGTCATCGAAGAGAAAGAGGCTACCTGCGCCAACTACGCCAGCCTGCTTACCGTGGCGATAACAACCACCGCCGGTTCGTGGATGGTCTCTGGTACCGTCATGCAGAACGAGTCTCACATCGTTAGAATCAACGATTACTGGCTGGATATCGTGCCCATACCCGGGTCCTACTTCCTGTTCAGCGACCATAAAGACCGACCCGGACTCATCGGCGCGGTGGGCAAGATAACCGGCGATGCCGATATCAATATCAGCTTCATGCACCTGGGCCGGCTTAAAAAGCGCGGCCAGGCCCTGCTGGTGCTCATCCTGGATGAACCCCTGCCGGAGGAGCAGCAGAAGCAGATTCTCGATATCCCCGATGTCCAGACCGTTAAACTGGTAGCACTGTAATTTCCCCTGAGTTTTTGTGTTTTGTCTTTTCCCATCCGGGCTTCCCCCAACCCATTCTCGTCTTATCCCTTAATATTAGTGAATTGACTTGACATATTTCCGGTGTTATCATGATTTCAGAGATAAAACGATATGTCGGCACTGACTGAGCTTTACCAGCAGATAGCGCTCTGCCAGAAATGTGAAATCGCCGCACGGCGTACCAAGGTTGTCCCTGGAGAAGGTGCCGAAGACGCCGAAATTATATTCATCGGCGAGGCACCCGGCTGGCATGAAGACCAGCAGGGCCGTCCCTTTGTCGGTCCGGCCGGACAGTATCTGGACAAATTACTGGCCTTAATAAATCTGAATCGCCAGCAGGTGTATATCGCCAATGTCATCAAGTGCCGTCCCCCGGATAACCGCGACCCCCTCCCGACGGAAATACAGAACTGCCGCCGGTGGCTGGATGAACAGATTGAGATAATCAAACCGAAAATGATTGTCACCCTGGGGCGTTACTCTATGGCGAGGTACTTCCCGGGTAAGACTATCAGTAAGATTCACGGTACGGCCCAGAAACGCGATGGCGTTATCTACTTTGCCATGTATCATCCGGCCGCCGCTCTCCACCAGCAGAGTCTGAAGCAGGCCATCGAGGCCGATATGCAAAAAATCCCTGAAATCCTGTCCGAAGCCAGCAACGTTCAGGAAGACCGGCCATCCGCCGGGGGCGGACAGCAGCTGAATATGTTCGAGGTATAATATTATGGCTAGCCCGAAGTTAAAGGTAATCCCCCTCGGTGGACTCGGCGAAATCGGCAAGAACATGATGGTGCTGGAATACGAAAATGATATCATCATCATCGATGCCGGTCTCATGTTTCCGGAAGAAGAAATGCTCGGTATCGACCTGGTTATCCCCGACCTCAGCTATGTTACCGAAAGGAAAGAAAAAGTACGCGGCATCATCATCACCCACGGCCACGAAGACCACATCGGCGCCCTGCCCTACCTGCTGCCCCAGCTCGATAATACGCCTGTCTACGCCACGAAACTTACCAACGGACTTATCCGTGTCAAGCTCAAGGAAAGAAAGACGCGTGAGGGGGTCAATCTCAAGATACTCGATCCCGGCAAGGAAATCAGTCTCGGCAAGTTTAAAATCGAGTTATTTCCCGTCTGTCACAGCATCCCGGATGCCGCCGGCATCATCGTGCGTACCCCGGTTGGAACCATCGTTCACAGCGGTGATTTTAAAGTTGATTACACCCCGGTCAGCGGCAGACCCACCGACCTTTCGCGGCTTTCCCAGCTGGGCGCCCAGGGAGTGCTGCTGCTGCTCTCCGATTCCACCTATGCCGAACTCCCCGGGTACACGCCTTCCGAACAGACCGTCGGCGAGTCACTGGACCATGTTATCGGCAGCGCTCCGGGCCGGGTAATTGTCACCACCTTTTCCTCCCTTATTTCGCGCATTCAGCAGGTTATCGATGCCGCTGCCAGACACCAGCGGCGTGTTTTTATTATCGGCCGCAGCATGACCGATACGGTACGTATCTCCCTTGAGCTAGGCTATATCAAAGCCCCGGAAGGCACGCTGGGCCGGATTGATGAAATAAAGGGACTGCCCCCGGAGAAGATAGTCCTGGTAACCACCGGCAGCCAGGGAGAACCCACCTCCGCCCTCGTGCGTATGGCTAACCGCGACCACCGTCACGTGAATATCCAGCGCGGCGATACCATTGTTCTCTCGGCAACGCCTGTCCCGGGCAACGAGTCCCTGGTCAACCGGACCGTGGATAACATCTTCAAGCTGGGCGCCCGGGTAATTTACAATAAGTTGGGACAGGTGCATGTCCACGGCCACGCCAGCCAGGAAGAACTGAAGCTGGTACTCAGCCTGGTCAAACCTAAATATTTCGTCCCGGTCCACGGGGAGTACCGGCACCTGAGCCTCCATGCCCGGCTGGCGGAATCGATAGGCATTCCCGAGGAAAATACCTTCGTCATGGAAGATGGGGATGTCCTCGAACTCAGCGCCAACACGGCTAAAATCAACGGCAAGGTCAGCTCGGGGCATGTCTACGTCGACGGACTGAGCGTCGGCGATATCGGCGGGGTTGTCCTGCGCACCCGCCGGATGCTTTCACGCGACGGTATCGTCGTGGTCATTATCGCCGTCAACCGACAGAGCGGCAAACTGGTGGGGCGACCCGATATTGTCACGCGGGGATTTATCGATACCCGTGAATTCATGGGTATGATGAATGAAAGCCGCGAATTACTGGCGAAAACACTCGACCACAGCGGCGGCCGCGTCGCCGAATGGAGCTTTATTAATAACAAGGTCAGGGATACGCTGGAAAAATTCTACTATAACAGGACCAAGCGGCGTCCGATGATACTCCCCTTCATGGTTAAAGTATAACATCGCTTTTTAAATACGCAGGAGCAATATGGCCAGAAAAAAAGCCCTGAAAAAATCCATAAAAAAATCAACCAGACCTAGGTCGAAGGAAAAGCCCCAGCCGAAACGTTCTTCGGGGGGTTTCTTCCAGTTCCTGGTGTCAAGACCGATGCGCCAGTTCTTCATGATTGTCATTGTCCTAGTGCTGCTGTTTGTCTTCCGGGAAAGCCTGCAGAGTTTCTTCGAGACAGTACGAGAGCTGCTCGGCTGGGGTTCCGTCTTTATTCTCATCGCCATCTTTGTTCTTGTTACCATGGCCTGGCGGCGCCAGCTGGGTTCTTTTATCTCTCACTGGCACCGGTGGCTGGGGGGTATTGCCTTCGTCCTGGCAGTCTGGGGCATACTCGCCACCTTTAAACCCGACACCAACGGGCTGTTCCCCGAGGGTCTCGGGGGCAGCTTTGGACGGGATATCGTTGACGCTCCTCAACCCTGGTACATTTACGCGCTGCGTATTCTGGCCTTAACGGTTATCGGCATTATCCTGGTGGCGCCGCGTTCCAGCTTCCGGGCGATTAAAACTTTCTTTATGTGGGTTAACGAGAGGTTCAAGAGAGTACCGGCCGCCCCCAAGCCGGAAAAAAAGGTTACCGCGACTCCCACGCAGCGCGTCATTCACACCGGAACTCAAGCCGGCGGAAAACCACCACTGCCGGAGATAATGCACACGCCGCTCGTAGCGCCGGAGGTCACCACATCCAGAAAAAGACTGGAGGAGCTCGCGGAAAAGGCGGCCGCTCTCAAGGCCGCCGCCGCCAGACCGCCGGATACCACGAAAACCCCTGATACCTCAAAGGCGCCTGATACATCCAGGTCACCCGACACCTCCAGTCCAGCCGAAGCCGGTCCGTCCGGGCAGGAATTACGCCAGGTAGCCGAGGATGTCTGGAAGAAGTACGGTCAGTCACAGGATCTGGTAGTTGTCGACGGCTGGCGCCTGCCCCCTGTCGATATCCTGGATATATCCCCGGAAATCCAGTTCAGCCAGGCCGATAATATCCAGCGGTCGCGGCTTATCGAGGAAACGCTGGCCAGCTACGGCGTGGAAGCCAAGGTGGTGCAGATTAATGCCGGTCCCACCGTTACCCAGTTCGGCGTCGAACCCGGCTGGGACCGGAAGTTCAAAGAGATTAAAGAGAAAGACCAGGACGGCAACGTCCAGATAAGAGTGGAGGAGACATCCAAGACGAGAGTAAAGGTGGATAGAATCAATTCCCTGGCCAATGACCTGGCGCTGGCGTTGGCAGCGCCCACTATCCGCATAGAAGCCCCTGTTCCCGGGAAAGGCTTTGTCGGCATCGAAGTTCCCAACATGACTTCAGACATGGTCAGCCTGCGGAGCGTGGTGGAGACCAACGCTTTCCAGAAGCTGTCAGCCAAGACCAACATGGCTCTGGCGCTGGGCAAGGGAGCCGGCGGTGAGGCCGTGGCCGCCGACCTTACCAAGATGCCCCACCTGCTCATCGCCGGGGCTACCGGCAGCGGCAAGACGGTCTGCCTTAATACCGTTATCTGCTGCCTGCTGATGAATAACACACCCAATGACATCCGCTTCATCCTCGTCGACCCCAAGCGGGTGGAACTGGTGCAGTATAACAGTATCCCCCACCTGGCGGCGTCCGTCATCACCGATTCCCGGAAAGCCATAGATACCTTACGCTGGCTGATACAGGAGATGGACGGGCGTTTCCAGAAATTCTCCGCCTCCGGGGCGCGTCACATCGAGGGGTATAATAAAGACAAAGAGGGCAACGAAAAATTACCCTACCTGGTACTGGTTATAGATGAACTGGCCGACTTGATGATGGCCGGCTTTGACGAGGTGGAGAGCAGCCTTTGCCGGCTGGCCCAGATGGCCCGTGCCACCGGCATACATCTGGTCGTGGCGACGCAGCGTCCCTCGGTGGACGTGGTCACCGGACTCATCAAAGCCAACTTCCCCACCCGCATCAGTTTCGCCGTGACATCCCAGGTGGACTCGCGTACCGTCCTCGACGGCGCCGGCGCCGAGAAACTCCTGGGCCGGGGCGATATGCTTTATATGCCTACCGAAGCCGCCAAGCCCAAACGTTTGCAGGGCTGTTTCCTTTCCGACCTGGAGATAGACCGGCTGGTCTACTTCTGGGCCAGCCAGCAGGCGGAAGAACCCGATAAGCTGAGGATGGAAACCCTCGTCGCCGCCACGCCGTCCGGCACCATCGGCGGGCACCCCCGCGACCC
>CAYNDI010000038.1:0-13420 GCA_964395955.1 uncultured Dehalococcoidaceae bacterium | reverse complement strand
CCCGCCGCCCTCGCATCATCGTCTTCTTGACCTTCTTCCCGGCCTCCCCATTTCCCCTGGCTGATAACTACTCTATGTCACCCCGCCGCCCAGGACAATTACTTCACCGGTCATATACCGGGACTGGTCGGATACAAGGAAATAGGCTAAGTCGGCTATCTCTTCAGTCGTGCCCAATCGACCCCATGGTATCATCTTGGCTAACACCCCCTGGTCTTTCTGTCTGGCTTCTTCCCAGGTAATCCCCTGATCCTTCGCCATTCTGGCAAATGACTCATCTCTAAGATTGGTGACGAACATGCTGGGGTTGATACCATTGACATTGATATGGTACTTTGCCATCTCTAGGGCAAGGCTTTTCGTCATACCTATAGTACCCCATTTAGCAGCGGCATAGGCAGCGCTTCCCGGCACTCCCTTAAGTCCGGCAGAAGAGCATATCACCACTATCTTTCCGCCTTCATTTCTATCTACCATTACTTTGCCGACGGCTTTGCAGATTAGAAAAGAACCTACCAAATCCACGTCAATAATCGCCCTGATATCCTTTTCCGATAAATCGACGATCGGTACTCCTACCGGGCCCCGAATAGCTGCAGCATGTACCAGTATGTCTGCTTTCCCGAATTTCTTCAGGACTTTGTCCATGCCTGCGTCTATTTCCTGGCTGACGTTAATATCCATCGTTAAAGCCATGGCTTGCCTGCCGGTGGCGTCGATTTCTTTAACGATTTCGTCCAGTCCGCCCCACCCCTCATCTCCGGGAAACATACTCTTCGGTGTGGCGAACTTGTCCACAACAACAACGTCCGCCCCTTCTCCGGCCAAGCGCAGGGCGATGGCGTGTCCCATGCCCCTCTTGCTGGCGGCTCCGGTGACCATGGCTACTTTACCATTCAGGCTACTCATTAATATACGACCTCCTGTTTCTCATTATTCTATCATTAATCGTTAATATTCGTGTCCCTTAGTAGCTGCCCCAGAATTTCACGGACGTAATTTTTAGTCGCAAATCACACTGCAGGCAGCGTTTAGATTCATGGGTAGCGATTTCTTCATCGATATCGGCAGCTACCTTGCAGAAGCTCTTTAGCCGTTCTTCAACCGGTACATCTTTTCTGTCGCCGCGCGGTACGAAAGCAAACCCTTCTTCGAACCCGAGGCATTGTTCCGGTTCTGAAACCGCTATTAATTTTTCGTCGATAATTCCGTTACCTCCCAGGTATCTATCGATAACCGTGGCGGCTTTCCGACCGGAGGCAATAGCTTTGATGACGGACGAGGTGCCGATTACGGCATCACCGGCAGCAAATACTCCCTCCCGGTTCGTACTGTAAGTAAATTCGTCTAGTGTGATAAGGTTGTTCGGACCTGTCTCCAGTTTAAAGTCCTCCGGAATATCCGGCTGCTGTCCGATGGCGAATATCACGGTATCGGCTTCCATAACATGCTCGGTATTATCGATACATTCAATCTGCAGTTTATTATCCTCGTTAAAACAGGCCGAGGCTACCTCGAGGAATTCCACTCCGGTAATTCTACCATTTTCACTTAGTATCTGTTTAATATTCCTGGCCGGATAGATGTTGATACCCTCCTCTTCTCCCTGCCTGATTTCATCATCCGTGGCCGGCATATCTTCACTGCTTTCTACGCAGGCCAGATTTACCTGCCCGGCGCCGAGTCGGCGCGCCACGCGGGCGCAGTCAAAGGCAACATTGCCGCCTCCCAGAACCAGAATCTTATCACCGATATCGACCTGACGTCCCGTATTCACGTCCATGAGAAAATCTACGCCGATAAGAACCCCGCTATTATCTGCCCCGGGGACCGGCAGCTTCTGTCCGCGATGCGTTCCGACGGTGATAAGTACCGCCTGAAAGCCTTCATTTAATAGCGTATCTAAAGAGTCAATGCGGGTGTTTGTTTTGATTTCCACGCCGCGACTGATAATATCGTTGATTTCGTTATCGAGCACCTTTTTAGGAAGGCGGTATTCAGGTATGCCGTAACGCATCATTCCGCCGGCTTCGGGCAGGGACTCGAATATAGTTACGGTATGCCCGAGATTGGCCAGATAATATGCCGCCGTCAATCCCGCCGGTCCGGACCCGATTACCGCTACTTTTTTACCGGTGGGAGGTTTTGTCTTGAGGTTCTTTTCCCACAACCTTTGTTCATCGTGTTCCGCAGCAAATCGCTTGAGCTCTTTGATGGAAACGGCCTCGTTTATTTCACCCCGGCGGCAGACTTCCTCGCAAATGTGGTCGCATACGTATCCGAGTACCGCGGGCAGCGGCACCTTCTCCCTGATAACGGCGACCGCCCCGGAATAATCGCCTTCTTTGACAAGGCGGACGTATCTTGGTAC
This sequence comes from uncultured Dehalococcoidaceae bacterium, assembly GCA_964395955.1. Lineage (GTDB taxonomy): Bacteria > Chloroflexota > Dehalococcoidia > Dehalococcoidales > RBG-16-60-22 > CAYVPT01. Next base: position 11,049 of record CAYNDI010000038.1, on the reverse strand, counting down.
GTCTATTTCCGCCGGGCAGTTATACCGGCAGGGAATGAGGACGGTCTTCCGGTTTTTCCCCCTGGCGGACTCGTCTTTGTCCTGGATAGCTCCGGTAGGGCAGACCTCGGCGCAGGCGCCGCAAAACCTGCATCCGGCATCCGCCAGCGGCAGGTCCGCCGCCGTGCCGGTCAGCGTTTCCCGTCCTTTCTTTTGATAGAACAGGACACCTACACCGCGGAGTTCCCGGCAGGCCCGGACGCACCGGCCGCACACCACGCATTTATTCGGGTCATGTACGAATAGCGGATTACCGCTATTGACAGGAAGTAACTTTGAGCGTTGTCTGACACTTAATTCTTCGCAGCCGAGGTACTGCTTGAGTGATTGCAGTTCACAGTTGAGGTACTTTTCGCAGGTGCCGCAGTCGGCCGGGTGCCCGGCCAGCATTAATTCCAGGGCCAGACGTCTTAACTTTTCCGTCTTCTCTGTTTTGGTACTGACCTTCATACCGGCTTCGGCAGGTGTTACGCAGGATGGTATTGTCCCTACAATTCCTTCTATCTCCACGATGCAAAGTCCGCAGGCACCGATGGTCTCCAGGTCGGGGTGGTGGCAGAGGTGCGGAATATATATCCCCGCATCCAGGGCCGCCTGAAGGACGCTGGTACCCTCTGGCGTCTCAATTTCACGGTCATCAATGATGAGCTTTATCATCGCTGGTTCTGTCATTATTTCGGACACGTTTTATTATTTATATGAGTGGTATAATCCTCATTAAATAGTTTAATACTGCTTAAAACGGGATTAGAGGCTGTTTTTCCCAGGCCGCAGATGCTGCCGGTTGCCATCGCTTCTCCCAGTTCAAGAAGGAGTTCAATATCTTCAGGCCTTCCTTTATTCTCGGAAATATCCTTTAAAATATCCGCCATCTGAAAGCTTCCCTCGCGGCAGAAAGTGCACTTGCCGCAGGACTGGCTTTGTATGTAGTCGATGGCGTCTCTGGCTATTGCCACGGCGCAGTGAGTGTTATCGAAGACCTCGATTGTCCCCGACCCCATAATACCCCCGATTTCATGCATCGTTTCAAAAGCTATGGGGATATCCAGGGAGTCCGGCGCCAGGATAATACCCGTCGGCCCGCCGAATTGTACGGCTTTAATATCTTTAATTTTTATAGAACCGTCGCCGTAATCTTCCATTACCTTTCTTAATGTCATCCCGAAAGGGATTTCAGTTATGTCGTTTTTCACCAGGTCGCCTGTCAGAGTCAATAACTTGGTGCCGTGGCTCTGTTCCGTGCCGATGGCGGTATACCAGGCGAAGCCATTTTGAAAAATCGCCGAAACATGCGATAACGTCTCCAGGTTATTGACCATCGTAGGTTTATCGTTCAATCCCCTGACCGCAGGGTACACCGTCCGCCGGTAGGGCATGGGCTGCTTGTTCTCTAATAAGCGTATGAGTGCGGTCTCTTCCCCTGATACCAGAGAGGGTTCAATGGCCTTGATTTCGATATCGAAACCAAAACCCGAGTCCAGTATATTATCGCCCAGCAGGCTGTTTTCTTTCATCTGGTCAAGCGCTTTGTTGAGCCTGTTGACAGCGGCGTCGTACCCGGCGTTAACGCAGATAAAGCCATGACGGGCAACGACGGCATAAGCCCCAATCAGCATGCCCTCCAGAACGGAATGGGGGTCACCTTCACAAAGTATCCGGGCTATATGTGACTTCGGGTCGGCATCAACAGCATTACATAATATATACTTTTCGTTTTCCCCGGTATCACGGCAGATTGCCCATTTTTCAGCAGCAGGGTAGCCGCCGCCGCCCCTGCCCCTCAGACCGGATGCTTTTAACTCTCCGATGACATCCGCCTGGCTCATACCAAGCGCTCTGGCAAGGCCGCTGTACCCGTTTCCCCTGACGATATACTCGTAAACGCTTTCCGGGTCAATATAGCCGCAATTCCTTAGAGCGATTTTATTCGGGTCTCTAACGCCGTTCTTTTTATCAGCACCTTTACATTCGGTTTTAGCTCTGGAGAGTAGCTGCTCGAAATTCATTTACCGTCTCTTATTGGATTCGCCAGACTTTCAAATCCGTGTGTCACCGAAATATTATTGATAGGAATGCGCGGTGACATGTAGCTAACTAATACTATAAATTCCTGCCGGATTCTGTCAACAGGGAGGCAGTCGATAGACGGATAATTCTCGACTTGACATGAGTGCAGCGGTGATGTTATTTTCTCTATGTTGGTTAATTAGTCTTATACTTAATAAATGAAGGAGGAATAGATGTCACAAGCGTTAAAGGGCAAGGTAGCCATCATAACCGGGGCCAGCCAGGGTTTCGGTAAGGCGTTCGCTTTGAAGTTTGCGGAGGAAGGGGCTGATCTCCTGCTGACCACCACCCACCTTGAAAAAGCCCAGGACACCGTTAAAGAAGCTAAAGCAAAAGGAGCCAAGGTGGCTCTTATCAAGGCCGATATCTCCGTGGAAAGTGATTGTAATAAGATTGCCGATGAGGTGACGAAGCAGTACGGTAAGGTGGATATCCTTATCAATAACGCTGCCATATGGGGCGGACTTAATATGACCCCCTGGGATGGCTGGACGACCAAGGACTGGGACCGGATTTTAACCGTAAACGTTAGAGGTACCTGGCTGGTATGTAGGGCGGTTGCACCCATTATGGTGAAAGCAGGCAAAGGTAAAATCATCAATATTGCCTCAAACATTGCCAAGGTCCCTGCGGCCCAACTATTCCTGCCGTATGCCTGTAGCAAAGGGGCAGTCTACACCTTGACCCAGTCCCTGGCTCATGCCCTCGGTCCTTCGGGCATCAATGTTAACGCCATCGCCCCGGGATATACCGCTTCCGAGGCCAGTCTGGCTCAGACGGGAAGCGACCAGATATTCGAGATTGCCACCGGGGAACAGTCCATCCACAAGCGTTTACAGCCCGCCGATATTGTCGGAGCGGCTGTCTTCCTGGCTTCATCCGCCTCGGATTCCATTTCGGGGCAGACCTACTACATCGACGATGGCACCGTGATGCTTTAGCCTTGAAATCGGGAAAAAGGGAGGGGGGCTGTTGCCCCCCTCTTTCTTTTGTATGCTTTTTTCAACGATTAGCTTCTATTTGTAGACGCCGTACTCCTTGGTGGCGTCAATCATCGCCTTGACGTTGGCCGGGGGCACGTTTTCGATTACGGCACCGCTCATCATGATATAGCCGCCGCCCTTGGCACAGGAATCGATGAGTCTCTTGATATTCGCCTTGACATCATCCGGAGTGCCTATGGATAGTGTCGCGATGGGCATGTTGCCACCGATGCAGCAGACATCGCCGAGTATCCTTTTCGCCTCGGCCATATCCGTCAGGTCGAATCCCCAGACTGCCTTGCCTTTGGGGAAGTCGCGGATGAGTTTAAGACGGGTGTTGTAACCGCCTTCGGCCCAGGGGAAGGGAATACAGCCTTCGTCGACCAGGCCCAACATCAGGGCTTTCAATGTCGGCCAGTAGAATTTCTTAAACTGCTCTTCGGAAAGGAAACCGTCGGCGCCCTTGTGCAGGGGGATAAACACGACCGGGATTCCGTTCTGCCGGGCCATGTCCACACCCATTTTAATCATTATAGGAGTGAGGCGCTCCACGGCTTTGAGTACCTTGTCCGGTCGCTGATACATGTCTATCATCAGCCCTCTCGTCCCTCTCAGGGTATCGCCGAGGGTATCGAAGGGCGCCTTGCAGCCGCCGCCCATAAATCCCGGGAAACCGGCCGCAGCCATTTCCACGCCGAAGCCGCCGGCGAACTGTATCCATTTCATAGCTTCATTGCCGGCTTCCATGAGCTTCTTAAAAGCTTCCTGGACGGGGGGTATGCCGTAGGGTATCAGCGCGGCGCCGGTAAAGCCCCCGTACATTTCCGTCATATTAGTTATAGGCGAAATATTGGAAAATGGTTCAAGGGCTCCGAAGATACGAGGGAGGTATTTAGTGAGGAAGAAATAGGTGGGGTCGTCGATGAGGGCATCGTATTCATCCGCCAGCATGTACTCACCCTCGATGCACTGGTAGGAGTGCTCCTTGGCAACACCGTGACCGGGCCAGGCGTATAACTTGTAGTCGAGGATATCGAAGGACCTTCCCGGGGGAGCCACGACAACACCACCATGGGCGTCCGGCTTCATTTCCAGGACGTATTTTTTGCCCGAACTGACCAGTTTTTCATAGTCATACATAACGTCGTAAGGCGTATATCCGCCATAATAAGCCGGGAAAAAGCCGGTCATGGGAAAGACCGGTACCCTGTCGGGTTTCTTCATATTGATAGCATCTAAAAACCTTTGTACTCTTTCCTTGTACGCCTTTTCAGCCTCGGGACTGGCATACTCCACGCCCTCCGGTGACATCCATTTACCCGTCAGCTCGGCAAGTTTCTCATTAGCTGTCATCTTTAGGACCTCCTTATAGTAATTAGTTGGTGAATATCAGGTCTAGGCCGCCCACTTCTTGGCCAGGGCTACACCGGCTACAGCGTCTTTACCGTAAGCGTCGGCGCCGGTATATTTAACGATATCGTCGGATATTTGTCCGCCGCCAATCATAATCTTGGTCTTGTCCCTGAGTCCGGCGGCTTGAATAGCTTCGATTGTCTGCTTCATGGCATCATAGGCCAGGGTCAGGAAACCGCTTAAACCGACGACAGGGGCGCCGGTTTCCTTTATCTTGTCGATGAACTTTTGAGCAGGTACGTCGACACCCAGGTCATACACCTCGAAGCCGCTGACATCGAGCATAAAGGCCACGATGTCCTTGCCGATATCATGAATATCACCGGCCACCGTGCCGATGATGACCTTACCGCCGGTCTTGGTGACGCCTTCCTTGGATAATTTGGGTTTGACCATTTCATTGATTTTCTTTAATATTTCACCGGAATATACGAGGTCCGGTATAAAATACTCACTCTTTGAAAAACGCGCACCTACCGTTTCCATACCGCGTCCGGCGTCATTGAGGATACCCATGGGGTCGCCGCCTGACTTCAGTCTCTCCTCGACGATAGCCAGTGCCTCGTCTTCTTTAAGGTCAGCCAGTGCCTTGGCTAAATCTTTGGCCATTTTTTCCTCCTTAACCTGTGTTTAATATGATACCTTGCGACTATAACTTGTCAGTTTGCTCCGTTACCTCGATTTCAATTAATATTATATACTTGATGTAAAAATTGCAAGATAATAAGTATTTTAAGTGAGGAAAATTGAAGAAACTGAAAATCTACGACCTGTTATTGATATACAAGCATAAATTCCTATGCAATTTATCACGGGAGACAGGAGATTGCAATGCAAACTTCTCTATGATATTATAGAGAACGCCCTGATATCTAGAGATATAAGAAATATTTGTACATATATGATAGAGGTGATGCTCGTACCGGCCGGGGCAGGGGATTAAGGATGACGCCATCAAAATTAGACCTTCACGGACTGATAGTTTTTTATTATGTTGCCAGTGAGGAGAGCATTACCGCCGCCGCAGATAAGTTGTGTCTTACCCAGCCAACCGTTACCTATCACATCCGTTCGCTGGAGAGGAATGTCGGACTCAAGCTTCTTGACATAAAGAGGCAAAAGGTATTCTTAACACAGGCTGGTACCGGTCTCTTCCGCTACGTCAGTGAAATCTACCAGCAAATGACCAGCGCTGATAAGTTCCTGGAAAATATTAAAGAAGCCAGTTTACGGGTCGGCGTCGCCACCACTTTCGGTACCTCCGTGGCTTCGGCGGTATCTGCTTTTGAAAAGCTGTATCCCCGCGTAAAGCTGGTTATCAGGAGTTGTTCTTCCTTTGAGGTAGCCGAGGACGTTTACAACTGTCAGGTAGACCTGGGAATCGTTGTCAGTATGGACTATGGAAACAACAAAATAAAGTCCGTTCCCATATCGAAACGTCAGCAACTGGTACTCGTGGCTTCCCCGTCCAGTTCCATTGCCCGGAAGCACCGACTGGAGTTTATGAACCTCTGCGGTTATCCGCTGATATTAGGACCGGAGACATCTGCCTCGCGGCGTATTATCCTCAGAAAGCTCATGACCGGGGGATGCCATTCGCCGGTTCCCATCATCGTGGAGGTAAATTGTCCGGAATGGGGCCTTCGTCTCGTTGAAAACGGGGAGGGGGTCGGACTGTTCCATGTCAGGAGTGTGGAGAGGTCCATCGCCGAGGGACGTTTGAAAGTGCTGCCGCTATCCGGTGAGATATGGGTGGGGGTAGATACCCTGTTGCGTGCCGATGCTCCCGAGCACCCCATGGTAGAGAAGTTTGTTTCCCTGGTAGGTCAAGCATTTGATGATAAACCTCAGCGGTCTGTAGTAAGAGCCGCTGTAAGATAAGGTTATCCCGCCGCTTTCAGTGCCTCCCGGATATCCTCGGCGACCATCCTTCTTTTAGATTTTTCAATCAGGAAATTCTTGCCGGCCGGTGTATATGATGGAAAAACCCTTATATCCCCGAGGTAATATGCCTGGTTTCTGATTTTATAGGTTGAACCCGCCGGTATTACCCTTTTACCCGCCAGTTTTTTCCAGACGGCATTCATCATTTTTATGGCCACATCTCCCATGAGCATATATACTTTTACTTTCGGGAACAGGGCGATTTCCTGTTCAAGGAGCCGGGAGCAGTTTTTCATGGTATCCGGAGAAATGGCGTAGCCGGTCTTACCGCACTTTATCGCCGTGGTTATATAAATCCCTGAGTCAAGTATATCTTTCATGTTAGTCACGTCCGCCCCGGCATCTTTGAAAGCCTGGAGCGTTGTCTGTAAATAAAACGGATTGCCATCGGCGTAATAGTAGTCCGCTTTATCGTTGGGAGGGGCTTCCGTTATCATCAGGATTTTTATTTTAGCGGGGTCGATTTCCACCGGCGGCAGGATATAGCTGTTTTTATCCACGTCCGTGCAGGAAAAGTCATGACATTTAATAAGGTCGCTGATTATCATGGAAACAGCCTTACAGCGCCCGGCAGGCAATTTCGGCGATGTCGTATATCTGTATATTCACCCCGTACTCTTTAGCGGCGTCCTTGAAATTCCTTTCGCACCAGGGACAGGCGGTGACCAGCGCCTCGGCGCCGGTCTCTCCGGCTTCCTTGAGTCTTTCGTTGGCGGTCCACAAAGCCAGCTCGGGGTTAGCCTGGCTGACGCCGGCTCCCGCCCCGCAGCACCAGGCGTTTTCACGGTTACGTTCCATCTCGGTAAGCTTGATTCCCGGTATTTTACTCAAGATATTCCGCGGCGCGTCGTAGATACCGTCATCGCCCAGGTGCCTACCCAGGTGGCAGGGGTCATGGTAGGTGACCTTCATCGGCACCTTTTTGGTGAAATTAAGTTTCTTATTTTTTATCAATTCATCGAGGTATTCGGTAATGTGCCGTGTCTGGTACTTGATATACATATTCACTTCCGGGTATAGCTTTTTCATAGTGCTGTAGCCGTCCGAGCAGGAGGTGACCACCTCGCTTACCTCCAGCGAGGTGATGGTTTCCATGAAATGTTCGGCGTATTTGGTGAACTCACCCATGTAGCCGATTTCATAAGCCCGTCCGCCGCAGCAGGACTCCTCCACGCCCATGATACCCGGGTCGATGCCGGCGGCTTTCAGGAGCTTGACAGCGCTGCGGGGTACCTCCCATAGCTCTGAGTCGAAGGAAAGGAGACAACCGGCATGATAAACGACCCCTGCCTTTTCCTGTCCGGCGTTCTTTATATCCAGTCCCTCGGCCCATTTGCCGCGTTCCGCTTTCGGTTGCCCGAAGACGTTATCGTCTTTTTTCAGGCTTTCTATCATAATCATATAGGCAGGATTCAGACTTCCCTGCGTTACGGCTTCCGTCCGCAGAGCCTGTATTATCTCGAAGATATGCTGGTGATGGTAGACGCCGCACTGCTGCTCGCAGGAAAGACAGCCGGTACAGGCGTACAGCCTTTCCCGTATATCATCATCATCGAGGCTCAGTACCCCTTCGGCAACGCCCCTGGCTATCAGCATTCTCCCTGAAGGATAATAGGACTCCAGCTGGTATCTTTCTCCAGACGGGCAGGCGGGGGCAAAGATATTAAGGACATCCTTGCAGGTACCGCAGTGCGTACATCCGTAGAGCCATTCCTTAAAATCGCTAAGAGCCATCTTTCTCTCCTGTACTGCTAACTTGAATCAGCTATTCGCGGGGCATACCCCAGCGACCGGGATTCATGATGTTGTCCGGGTCGAGTGTCTCCTTAATGCGGCGGTGCACGTTTTTCCAGTCGGGGCCGACCTTCTCCTCGAGACGTCTTACCGCCCAGACCGGCGTCTTATAGGGTATATAACCCGTTTCCAGCACCAGGTCGAGCTGCTCGGCGCACAGGTCATTAATTCTCTTTACCAGGGCGGGATCTTCTTTATCGTAGGGGAGCATCCATCTCAATCCGGCGAAGTGTCCCTCGTTCATGATGCGCGTGTAGCAGGTACGGGTGATATCGTATTTATCCTGGAGCTCGCAGCCCTTCTTGACGGTCTCCAGCCACCGGCTCATCGGACCGTAAGTGCCGACCCACATCAGTCCGCCGCCGGAGCTGAGCACTCCCAGCGCCTGCATGGGGAAAGCCGCCGTGGTACTGGGCTCGGTGTCCGGCCCGGAATAATTGTATTTATCGCATTTCGCCTTGACCGCTTCCCCGAGGGCTTCCATCTTGGCATTGAGCTCTTTCTCGGTATTGCCGGTTATCTCCGCTGTAATGACGAACTCCGGCTCATCGCCGGTACGGTGTATGGCCGGATGGAGGTACATTTTCCTGTGCTCGTAGGCGTCTGCCCCGGCCTTGTTGAGGGTGAAGGATGTCCCGATGAGGTCGTCGGGGATGCGCGTTCTTATTATCGCCTGCATTATCTCGTAAGAGCCTTCCAGGTCCATGGCCATGAAGGTGACCGCGCTGTTGTGTTTCGGATTGGGCCAGAGGTTCACCGCCATCTTGGTGATGACCCCCGTGGTCCCCTGCCATCCCAGGAAAAGGCCGTCCAGTTCGGGGAAGGGAGCGATGGCCTGCCATGTATTGCTGGCCGCGCACGAGCCTATTTTAACCAGCTCTCCTGTAGCCAGAGCTACCTCCAGTCCGCTGACCCAGTGCGATGCCGCCCCGTATCGGAAAGAAAGATTGTCGAGTCCCTGGACGAGGGCGTTGGATATAACACCGGTGGATTGGGGTGAAAAAGCGTAGGTATATTTGAGGGTAGGGTGGTTTTTATCAAGGTAGGCCTTCATCTGTCCGAAGGTCACCCCGGGTTCGACCAGGGCGTACATGTCAGCCTCGCTGACCTCTATGATACGGTTCATCCGCTTCAAATCAAGTATGATACCGCCCTGTAGCGGGATGGTTAGCCCGCCGACATTCCCTCCGGCTACATAAGGAATGATTGGGATTTTCTCCTTGTTGGCCAGGCGCAGGATCTCTCTCACCTCTTCCAGCGATTGCGGCAGGGCTACTATATCCGGCCATTTCGACTCCGCCGGTGTCAGGTCGTAGGAATAGATATACAGGTCGGCCTGGTTGGTGGAAACGAATTCCCTCCCGACGATTTTTTCCAGTTCCTCGACGATTTTACTTTTTACGGCTTCTATCATTTCCCCACCCTCCTTGAATTATGATTTCACCGGGTCTTCCAGCTTGCCCGGCCCGAATGACGAGTAGTCAAGGTCATAGAACTGCCGGCAGACGGCAAAATAGCCCAGGTGGCTGCCGCCCATGACTAGCTTGGCTACAGCCGAATCACGGTAATACTTCTCGTAGTGGTTCTCGCGGAGATAGCCGTAGCAGCCCATGACTTCCATTCCCTTCAGGATGAGTTCTGGCACGGTCCGGGTGATATAGGCGTGAACGGCGTGCCCTTTAGCCACCATACTGTTCGTGTTCCACATACCGTAAATGTCCATACGGTCGTACTCGTGGGCCAGCTCTAGGAAAGCGGCTCTTCCAACGGTTATAAACGAGGCCATCTCGCCCAGAATCATGGCTGCGGAAAGGTGCTGGTTGACCGGCCTGCCGCCGGCTACTCTCTCCCCCGTGTATTCAAGAAGCACGTCGAAAGCACCCTGTAAAATACCGATGGCATGTCCCGAATTCAGAGGCATGGGAGCCGATACGGTACTTTCGAAGATAGACCAGGCTACCGGTCCCTGCAGTCCCCACTCTTTGGGTACCCTGACATCATCGAAGTAGGTGGAGGTGTTTCTATCGGCCTGCATACCGCATTTAACCTCGAATTTACCGTGGGAAACCCCCGGCCATGGTTCGGGTACGTAGATTAGGGCGAATGCGTCTTTCCCCATTTTCGGGTCTATATTGCATATCACGCAGTTGAGGTCGGACACGCCGGCATTGGATGCCCAGAACTTGTTGCCGTTAATAACCCATTCATTGCCTTCAAGTTTGGCCCTTACCCCTATCGTTTTGCCTTCATTGGTCAGATTCTCGATATCACAGGCGGACTCGGCTTCACTCATATTGAAGCAGGCGGCTTTATGCTCATTGCCGACGAACATAGGAGCAAATTCATCGAGTACCGCTTTCGCCCAGGCCTTTGCCTCGGGAGTGGGTGCCATAAGATAGGCCAGAGTGGCCGGCGTCCATCCCCAATCCGTAACGGCGCCGTGCATGCTGATGCCGTAGTCGCCGCGGGCTATCTGCTCCTGTTTAAGAGCACCTGCGACGATGGAGAGCATTTCGTTGCCGCCGTAGTCTTTAGGTATCATGTTTTTCTGGCAGCCAAGGTCTACCTGTAATTTCTTCAGAATCGGGTTGATGATATTTTCATGAGTTAAGTCATCATCTATTTTATCACGGACCGGTATAATTTCCTTATCCACAAAATCGGCCAACATCTTCTGCATCATGCGTGCTTCTTCATCAACGAAACATTCCGGGTATTGTAGTTTGTACCATTGACTGGTCTGGTCTAACATCAGTGACCTCCATTATAATACTTGCTATTAAATTTGCACTGGATAATTTCTTTCTGT